>JBLWKA010000039.1:0-39607 GCA_048381555.1 Oscillochloridaceae bacterium umkhey_bin13 | reverse complement strand
GCTGGCATCCTGGGCGGGTGATGGGAGGGGGCTGACCGGGCGAGCCCGCGGCCCCCCGCCCCCACCCCCACCCCCCACGTGCGGGGGTGGGGTGGGGGGAGGGGGGCCGGAAGGGGGACACCACTTCCTACCGCTATGGAGCCGAACACCGTACACGGGATGGGTCATCACCGTGCAAGACTTTACGCCACCCTACCCCAGATAATTCCGCTCAAAAGCGCCCTGACGAATATGCTATACTGGCCCCGCAGGCGGCCTGCGCCGCCCGTGCCTCTTAGGTATAGTCGCGGAGGAATTATGTCCACGCTGATCGAAGAGATTATTGGCCGCGAGGTGCTCGATTCACGCGGGAATCCGACCGTCGAGGTGGATGTTCGCCTGGAAAGTGGCGATGTCGGACGGGCCATCGTGCCCAGTGGGGCCTCGACTGGTGCCCACGAGGCGCTTGAGTTGCGTGATGGCGATAAGAGCCGCTACGGTGGCAAGGGTGTGCTGAAGGCCGTGCGCGCCGTCAACGAAGATATTGCCGAGGCCCTGGTTGGGCTTGATGCCGCTGACCAGGTTGGCCTCGACAAAGAGTTGTTGGCCCTTGATGGTACTGCTAACAAGAGCAAACTCGGCGCGAATGCGATCCTGGGTGTCTCGATGGCCGCCGCTAAGGCCGCCGCCGCCGCCTTCGGTCTGCCGCTCTATCGTTATGTTGGTGGTGCCCATGCCCACGTGCTGCCCGTACCGATGCTCAATATTATGAATGGCGGTCAGCACGCCGCCAATTCGACCGACTTCCAAGAGTTTATGGTCATGCCGGTCGGGGCCGAGAGTTTCCGTGAAGCGATTCGCTGGGGCTCCGAAATCTACCAGGCCCTCAAGAAGGTGCTGCACGACCGTGGGCTCGCCACCACCGTGGGCGATGAGGGCGGCTTCGCGCCTAGTCTGCCCTCGAATGAGGCCCCGCTCCAGTTGATTATGGAGGCGATCAAGAAGGCGGGCTACCGCCCCGGCGAGCAGGTCATGCTGGCGATGGATCCGGCCTGTACCGAGATCTATAAGGATGGCAAGTACCATCTGGAGCGCGACGGCAAGGTTTTGACCTCCGAAGAGATGGTGGACTACTGGGCTGATATTGTCAGCCGTTATCCGGTGATTTCGCTTGAGGACGGCCTGCACGAGGATGATTGGGCCGGTTGGAAGTTGCTGCGCCAGAAGATCGGCGACAAGGTGCAACTGGTTGGCGACGACTTCCTGGTCACCAACGTGACCCGTTTGCAGCGGGCGATTGACGAGAACGCCTGCAACTCGATCCTGATCAAGCTTAACCAGATCGGCAGTCTGACCGAGACCCTGGCCGCAATCCAGTTGGCTCAGCGCCATGCTATGACCGCCGTGGTTTCACACCGCTCCGGCGAGAGTGAAGACGTCACGATTGCCGACCTGGTGGTGGCGACCAATGCCGGGCAGATCAAGACCGGGGCACCCGCCCGTACCGACCGGATCGCCAAGTACAACCAGTTGCTGCGCATCGAGGAGGAACTGGGTGGCGCTGCGAAGTACGCCGGTAAGGCGGCTTTCCAGGTTAAGCGGTAAGCATGGTTGAGGATGCGTCCAGCCAACCCCGGTTTGGCTGGACGCATGCCCCCGGCGGTTTGCCTTAGCCAACTGTCGGGCACATAAATAAGGCCTGTTGCCCATGAATCTACAGCAGCAAGCGATGCAGCGCCTCCGCCAATTACTGGCTGATCCGCACGCCCACCCAGCCGAGATTGGCTCGACCTATGTGACCGTGCTGAGCGAGCAGTTGCTGAGCTTTGCCAGTCAAGCCTATGCCCGTGATGGGGTTGGCGTGATCGAGATAGACCTGCGTGGGATTGATCTGCGCACTGCGACCGGGACGGCCCCGATTGCCTATTACCCGATTGATGCTGGCTCCGACGAGTGGCCGCCTAACGTCGAAGATGTGCTGGAAGAGTATGATCCCGCCCGCGAGGCGGTGGTGCTGCTGTTCTTGGATCGCGCCGATCCGCAGATTTTGATCCTGGAGTAGGTTATTACACTGTCAACGAAGTTTTTTGTGCCAATGGGGGCTGCGACAGGCTCAGCCAACGGCGAGTGATTGGACATTAGGATGCGACGTAGCGTCGTTTCCGTCGGCGTAAACGCCTCGGCTATGACTTGCGAAGGCCACCTGCGTGGCCGGCCCAGCCCGCGCAGGCGGGCTTTGCACCCCGTAGCCGAGGGCTTTTAGCCCGACGGAGCGCGAACCTCTAACTGTAGTCCTATCGGCTAGGCCGCGTCAAGGTGCCCAGGCGACATAGATCGCCCGATCCAGCACCGGGGTTTCGATCCGGCTGTTCAGATCAATCCGCATGGCCCACGCGCCACTCGCCCCTTGGCCTTCGGGCACGCGAATAAAGGCTAGTTGCTGCCCGTCGGGCGACCAATTGGGCCAGACGTCTTGATGCGGCCCGCTGCTGGTTAAGGGTTGCGCTGGCCCCGTTAGAATAGCCACCAGCCAGAGGTGGCTCCCGTAGCTGGTTGCCGTTGGCTCACGCCGATGAAAAGCCACTGCGCCGCCATTCGGGGCCACGGCAAGCCACGCGTCTTCGCTGTTGCCATCAGTCAAGGGACGGCTGACGGGTTCGGAACCAAGGGTGACCAGGGCCAGTCGTAATTGTGGCCCACCCGCGATCGGTTCGCAGTAGACCAGCGCACTGCCGTCGGGCAGCCATGCCGGAGCCTCGCGCGAACTGGCGGGCAAGGTTGTTACTGTATCGCTAAAGAAACTGTAGACCTGCACTGCCTCGTTGGCCGCATCCAGAAACGCCAAACGGTTGCCATCAGGCGACCAGGCCGGGGCACGCGCAATCCGATCCTCGGGGCCGCTTACTAGTGGCCCGAGCAGCGTCCCGTCGGGTTGCGCCAGCCAGAGCCGTGGCGCTCCCAGGCCACCCGCACTCAGGGTCTGGCGCTCATAGGCGATCATGTCGCCGCTTGGTGACCAGGCTGGTGCCGCTGCACTCGCTTCAGGGTCGTCAAATAAGGTCTGGATTGCGCCACTCGTGAGATCAAGCAACATCAGGACTGAGCGGAGGTTACTGCGCCATTCGACATACACTACCTGGTTGCCATCAGGGCTGACCGCGATTTCGCTGATCCCCTCGGCTGAATTGAGTAACTGACGCGCCCCGCCTGCCAATTCGGCCAGCCAGAGCTCACTCCCACCGGTTGGGGTCTCGCGTAGCACCAATAAGCGCGGTGCCCGGGTCTGGAAACTCCAACTGAGTTCATCGGTCGCCGGACGGCCCTCGGCGTCGCGTAATTCAGGGCCAAAACGCACCGTATAACTGGTGCTGGCCTGCAACACATGGGCCGGGACGAAGCTCAGGGTACGCTCTTCCCAAAAGAAGTTTCCCGCAATTGGTGGCGTGATCTGAAAACTGGCTTCGGTCGAGGCGCGATCCACCGGGCGGTTAAAGGTAACCCGAATGGCGGCCCCAGGTGCGGCTTGCTCACCGGTGGGGGTCTGAGCGATCAGACTCAGTGGATTGGCTTGCGGGCCAATCAGCAGCAGCAGCAGCGTCAAGGCCGCAATACTCAGGCTGAAGGCCGCCAGGCGAGCGTAGTAGTTCACGGGTAGAGGTACGGATTACTGGGTTGGGGCACGGGTTCGACCGTTTCGGCGCGCAGGGCGGGTTGGCTCAGGCCATCGAGGGTCACGAGGGCGATCGTGCCCTGAACCCGTACCCAGCCGTTGGCGGGCAGATCGCCGCCGCCTTTCCAGACCACGGGCAAGCCAACCCCGGCCCCATCAGCCGCACAGCAGGTCACGACATAGCGGGCCACATAGAAGGCGTCGCCACCCAATTTGGGATCAGGAAAGACGAAGCCAATCACATCAGCCGGCTTGCCCTCCAACTCGTCGCTGCGCACGCTCAGCGCCGTGCCCCAATCGAGCAGGTTCCAATTCGCGGTATCGTCATCAAGCAGGGCCGCCCGGCTCGGGTTGGCAATCGTATTCAACTGAATGCCCCGTCCAGCCAGGGTATCGGCCCCAAGTGGGCGAGCAGGCACCAGCAGCCCAAGCAGCAGCGGCGTCGCCAGCAACAGATGCAGCCAACCGGGACGGTTGGGCGACGGGCCACGCGTGACGGCGGATACACGCACGGCCGCCATCATCAGCAGCACCAAGCTCGCCACCAGCACCAGCAGGCTGTAGCGCGGGTGGATGTAATAGTCAAGTTGACCGCGCAGCCAGCGGGCCAGAAACAGCGTCGCCGTACCACCTAACAGGACAACTTCGGTGAGCGCCAGCAGATTTAGGCGGCGCGGCCAAACATGAGTAAGGGTTGTCATACGAGGCATGATACCATGGAGATGACGGGCCTGTGAGCAGCCCTAGGATTGGAGCCAGGGCGATTGCATCTTCGGTTGATACGGGGCTTCCGGCGGGCTCAAGCCCTCGGCTATGGGATGCCAAGCCCGCCATCGCGGGCTGAACAGGCCACGCAGGTGGCCTTTGCTTGCCGTAGCCGAGGCGTTGACGCCCACGGCAAGAAGATGCAATCGCCCTGGACGAGGGCTGATCCAACAGCGTTGGGCGAACCCTAGATTTTGGTGCGGCACAGCCGCACCACATCCTACCGCCAGAGGCGGACGTTGCAACGGCCCTGGGTATGGTACAAAGATCCCAGCAACGCGATTTATGCTCATGACGCAAACCGAACCACACCACTGGCAGATTCAGGCGTTGGGTGCCTTACGTGTTGATGCAGGCGCGGGCCTCCAGCCCTTGCGGCGGGCGGGATCACGGCGGCTGCTGGCGCTGTTGCTGATCAGTCGGGCCACCCCACGAACCCGCGAAACCCTGGCTGACGCGCTCTGGCCTGAACTACCGGGTGACCAGGCCCGCCGCCGCTTGACTGATGCTCGCTATGAACTGCGCCGGACTTTGCCCGAGGGTGCCCTGCTGACCAAGGCAGCAACCCTCCAACTCGATCCTACCCTGGCGGTTGATCTCTGGGCCTTTCGCATCTGGGCGGGCAGCGCCGATCCCAGCGCCTGGGCTGCCGCCGTTGCGATCTATCAAGGTGAGGCCCTACCCGAAGTGTACGACGATTGGGCGCTTGGCCCACGCGCCCAGCCAGACCCATGAACTGTTGGTGGCCTGCCTGGAACGCTTAGCCGCCGCCGAACGTGATCCACTTCAGGCCGTAACGCGTTATCAAGCCCTGGTCGCCGCTGATCCCTTGCGTGAACAGGCCCACCTGGGCTTGATGCGAGCCCTGGCACGGGCTGGCCTGCTCATCGCGGTGCTGGAACAGTTTGTGACGCTAGAACAGCTATTGCAGGCCGAATTTGGGCTACCGCCGAGTGCCACAACCTTGACGCTGGTGGCCCAGGTTCAGGCCCAGATTACACGGGAACGCGAGCAGAGTCAGGCCCTGGCCCAGCGGCAGCTGCGTCCACCCTTTGTTGGTCGCCTGGCCGAACGGGCCGAACTTATGGGTCGGCTGGCCGCTGCGCGAGCTGGCCATGGCTGGATCGCCCTGATCCTGGGTGAACCTGGGATGGGCAAGACCCGCCTGGCCGAAGAGATCGCAACCGCCGCGCTTTGGGAGGGTTGGCAACCTTATTGGGGGCGCAGCGAAGCGTTGGCCCTGGCCCCACCCTATGCGCCGTTGTTGGCAGCGTTACAGGCGGCATTGCCCCTCCCTCGCTTACAGCAGTTGCGGCCCCTGGTGCCCGCTGAAGCCCTAAAACCGGTAACCGAACTGCTGTGGCCCGATCAGGCCGAACCCGATCAGGCAGGGCGTGACCATGCGGCCAGTTACCAGCGCCTGGCGGCCGCACTTGCGGCTGTGCTGGCTGGCTTAGCAACCCTGGCCCCGCCCCTGATCATCCTGGACGATGTGCAATGGGCCGCGCCCGACCTCTGGCCGCTGCTCGAAGCACTGCGCGAACCCCTGGCTGGTGTTCCTGTGATGCTGTTAGTGCTGGGACGGGCGGAGTTGCTCCACGGCCAGTCTCAGCCCAACCGATTGCGCAACCTCTGGTTGATTCACGGTGATCCATTGATCAGGTTGCGACCCTTGACCCAGGCCGAATTGAGCGAACTGGTGCTGGGGTGGGGCAGATCCCCGTTGAGCGAACCAGACCTCGTGGCGCTTGCGGCAACCAGTGGCGGCAGTCCGTTGTTGGCCCTGAATGGCTTGCGGCACGCGCCTGAAGCGGTAGAGGCGGCAAGTTGGGAGGCGATGGTCGCAAGCCGGTTAGGGCAACTCGATCCTGCCGCGCAGGCTGCCCTGGCCTGTGCGGCCGTGATTGGGCGGCAGGTGGCGTATCCCCTCTGGGAAGCCTGTTTGCACGCCGAAGGTCTTACCCCCGAGTTGATCCTGAACCTGGCTGCGATGCTCGAACGGGCGGCGTCGCTCGAATTGAACGAACAGGGCTACATGTTTGCGCATGATCGGCTACGCGAAGCCCTGCTAGCGGTGTTGGCCCCGGTCGAGCGGCAAACCTGGCATCGTCGGATTCTGGCGCTCCTGGCGCAACAAGCACCTGATGATCCGGCGATCCTGCTGCATCATGCCGAAGGCGCGGGATCAGGCCGCGATTGCCCGTTACGCGCTAACCAGTGGCACCCAGGCCCTCAACCGGGCCGGTTATGCCTCGGCGCGGCTGGCCTATCAACGCACCCTAACCTGCCTGCCCCCGACGGCCCTGCCCGAACGGTATGCCGCCACCCGGGGCCTCGTCTCGTGCCTGGAGGTGCTGGCCGAGCGTGAGTTGCAGCGGCAGGCGGTTATGGATCTGGCCGCACTGGCTGATCAGCTTGCGAACGACCAATACCGCGCCGAAGCAGCCTGGTACCAGGCTGGGTTGCATTGGGCCCTGGGCGAGTTCGCACTGGCCGAAACTTTAGCCCAGGCCGGCTTGGTAGCCGCCCAGCGGAGTGGCGATCAGCGCCTGGCCGCCCGGCTCAGTGAATTGATCGGGCGCTGTGCCCGCGATCTGGGCGATTATGCGCGGGCCGAACAGATTTTTCAGGCAACCCGAGCGATCTATGCCGCATTGGGTGATGCCCGTGGCGTCGGTTGGCTTGATGGCATGCTTGGCCTGGTCGCCCAACGTCAGGGCCGCCTCCAAGAAGCCGTTGCGCTGCAAGAGTCTGCCGTGGCGGCGTTGCACGAAGCGGGCGACCCCTACCACGAACTCCGCGCCCTGAGCGGGCTGGCAATTGCGCGCTGGTGGATCGGTGACTACCTCGAAGCCCGCACGATCTTCGAACGGCTGCTCGAACTGAGTGTGCGTATCGGTGATGGGCGCATGCAAGAGGCTGGCTTGCACAATCTGGGGGCGCTGGCCGATCTGTTGGGTGATTACGCCGCTGCGCTCAGCTTCAAGACCCGAGCGGTAGCACGTTCGCGGGCCACAAACAGCGCAATGGGTGTGGCGGTGGGCTCTGTAACTTGGCAACGACCCACTTCAAATTGGGCCATTACAACCAGGCCTTGCCCGCTCTGGATGAGGCCCTGGCGCTTGATCAGGCGAGTGGCCGCCGGAGCGGCGAGGCGTTCTGTTGGCATGTGCGCGGTCAAGTGCTGGCCGCTATGGGCCACTTCGCCGAGGCGCGCATGGCCTTCGAACAGGCCCAACGCATCCGCCACGAGCTAGGCGAACGGGATCTGCTCCTGGCAAGCGAGGCCGAGTTGGTCTTGCTCGATCTCGCCGCAGGTCTGACCGAACAGGCTGAGCATTTACTCGTAGCTGGGTTGGCACGATTGCAACCAACTGATCGTGCCGATCTGCGTGAACAACTTGACTATACCGCTTACCGGGTCTATCAAGCCCAAGGCGACCAACTTGCGGCGAACGCGGCCCTGAGCCGGGCCGCCACCGCCATGCACGAACTGCTTGACCGCCTGCCCAGTGCGGCCCAGCACCGCCTGCGTGAAGGCGATCCCTTGCATCGTTCGGTCACGACGGCCCTAGCGGCAAGTGCCGAGCACCTGACGGTGCAACTGGTGCGGGCGAGTGTCCCACTGGGGCGCAGCCTGACCGCTCAGGATTATGTTACCGTCACCTGGACGATCACCTCTCCGTGGCACCGATGCGCCAGTCAGCCCGCCACCCTTCGGTCAGCGGGTCTATTTGCCGAATGTGACGCGCTGAGTAAGGAGTCAACCATAGCGCCCTCAACCGGATCTATTGGTCGGTACTGGTTTGTTAGGTGGTAGGTGCGCCGGGAGAAGCGGGTTCTCCCGGCCACGCACCTAGTCTTTGACCTGGCATGTGTTATCAAAGCGTAGCCGAAAATTCACATCGCGGATGCGGAAATCATAGCCTTCATCATCATACTCAATGCTTGCTACGGCATTGGCGGGTGCGCCGCGTTCCAGCGCCACCTGCCACAGATCGGCGAAGGCGCAAGTAGGGGTAGGTAGGAAGGTAAACGTACCGGTGGCAGGGTCATCAATATCGCGAGTCATGCCCTCATTGACATAGGTGTAGGTGACTGAACCGCCCGCCCCGGTCGACGAAACTCGCCCCTGCTGACCGGGGCGATAGGCATGAATTGAGACGCGCCGATACCAGGTTCCCAAGCCCCCCGCGCCGATAGGTGGTGCATTCTCAGGCGGCGCTACTTCCAGCGCAAACTCAGCATTAACGCGAGGTGCAGGGTTATAGCTAGCGGTCAAATCCAGCGTGCCATCTGCGCGCACAAACTGGGCATCTAAGCTAATCAGTTGTGCGCCTTCCCCTGCGAAGGCTTGCAAGGAAGCATAGGCGGCAATGGGGTCATAGTTGGCGGGGTCGCCTTGCACAGGGCGCGACTGAATAGTCTCGTAGCCTGTTATGCGCGAAAAGACCGACGTAAGGACATTCGGGGCAAATACGGCCAGTACCGCCGCGCCAATTCCCATCAGCGTAGCCCCCGTGATGATAAGCATGATGCAACTTGTTAGGCAGCCCGTTTTTGGGCGTGTCCCACCGCCATTCAACTGCACCACAACGAATTCACCCGCCTGGTTTTTTGGTGCTTCTGGCCGCATCATTGCCCCCTTGCCGCATGCTATACCGTGCGTTGCTTATTGCTCTCACGCCTACTCCTGCGCATCCCAATTCAAAATCACGTGGCACGTCAGGATGCCACAGAACGCCAGAGTACCATAACGCGCGGTATGGGACGGGGGGGATGGGTCGTAGCCAACGCTCATGGCTTCAGCTAGGCCCGGATGACGGTTACCGTGCGCCCGGTTGGGGTCTGGAGCTCGGTGCTCCTGGTGCGCTCAGCCAGTGGGGCGGTATGCGTGCGACGATCAAAAATGATCAACCACCCTGTGCGCAGATCTAGACCAGCCAGATAGGCATCAAGTTGACTCAGCCCCTCGTTGAGCGGGTCACTGCGGCGGGGACGCCAGACCTTCACCTCAATCGCCACGCGCACGTCTCCATAGGTGAGCAGCAGATCCATCCGGTCGCGTCCAATCGCGTACTCACGGGTGATATGGCCCCGCCGTTGGCAACCCGGTGGAGAAAGGCCATCAACACCAGGTGGGGGGCGATTTCAGCGTAGGGTGCCGTTCCCAGCAATGGCTCCCCGTGCTGCCGCCAGAACGCCAGAAAGGCTTCCAGCAACCGTATCGGATCGAGTTGGCCCGTCGGGGTAAGCCAGCTTGGGGTGATGCGGGGCAACGAGGCAATTGCGGTAGCTGCCAGCATCTGGGGCAGCACCTCGCGGTAGATCGGGTTGGCAATCACCATGCCACCCTCGGGCGGTAGGCGTACCAGGCCCAGATCCTGGACAAAGCGGAGTTCATCCGTGGGCACATCCCCCAGGGTAAGGCCTGCCAGGAGCAGTTCGATGACCGCTCGTACCCGCGGTTCGCGCAGCCGCTCGGCCAGGCTGTCGAGATGGGTGTCCTGACGCTGGATCAACCGGTCTCTGGCCGCGTCGACCTGAGGAACATCAATCGGGATGCGCGGATCGGGTGCGATCACTTCGACAGCCTGGCGGGCGAGGGCATTGACCAACCAGGGCTGGCCCTGGGTGAGCTCAAAGGCACGAGCGAGCGCCGCAGGCGTGAAGACCTGACCCGTATCAGCGGTATGCTGCGCGTAGAGATCGGCGACTTCGGTGGGCGTGAAGTCGCGCAGCGTTAGCGACTCGACCTTGATGTTGAACGGGCTGGCACTGTGAAGCCGCTCACGTCCACCGGAGGCAACCTTGTAGTCGCGCACATCCCGCAGGCCAATCAGCGCCAAGGAGCTAGGATAGGCATTCGGACGGCCAGGATAGCCATCGCGTAACTGTCGTAACACCGATAGGAGCAGCGTTCCCTGGAGCGCATCAATCTCATCGAGGAAGATGATGAGTGGGCGAGGAGCCACGTGCGCCCACGCGCTGAGCGCGGCACCGATACGGCGGCCAGCCTCAGCTGCGGGCCAAGGAGGTGGCAGCAGGGCGTGTGGCAATTGCCAGCCAATCGCGCCACGCCAGGCATCAAGAATCGCTAACTCTGCCATTTCCGGCTCATGAGCGAAAGGAGCACCAACTTCCACCGAGAGCACCGTGGCAACATACTGACCGCTGGCGGTTAACTCCTGGGCGGTGACGGCCGCAAGCGACAGGTGCTGCCATTGCTGCGCCTGCACCACCCAATCCCAGGCCGCACGCACATTCTCCAGATCCTTGCCGATCACCTCTAGCGCGGCTATTTGCTCGGCACCCTTAAGCTGCGGCTCCCGCTCGGCCAGCGCAGCCAGGTAGTAGGCCGCGTGACGTTCGTGGGCAGCCTGTGCCATGGTCGGGTCTTCGGCCAGGCGTTCGGCGGCATACTGGCGCACCAGTTCGTGGACGGCGTAGCGGTCGCGTTCGGGGTTGTAGCGCAAGAGAGCTTTGCCCACCAGGGTCTTGAGGGTGGCAAGGTCGGCCCCGCTCACGGTCTGCACGGCGCGCCGGGTGGCCCCGCCCTGAAACACCGCCACCTGAGCCAGGGTGCGCTGTTCTGCTGGGGTGAGGCGCGCCCAGGTACTGGCAAAGACCCCGCGCACACTGCGATGGCGTGCCGGTGTATCCGATGCTGTCGTCACTAAGAGCGCATCGCCCTGAGCCAGTTCGGTGGCAATCGCTTGCAGGCTGAGCGTATCGGCCCATCCGGCGGCCAGTTCGATCGCTAATGGCATGCCACCCAACTGGGTGCAGATCTGCTCGACCAGGGGAGTACTGGTTGAATCGAGGGCAAAGCGCGGCTGGATCACACCCGCCGTCGCCGCAAACAGGGCCATCCCGTCGGCGATCACGTGCAGCCCTTCCAGTTCCACGATGCGCTCAAGTCGCACCCCGATCCGTTCGCGGCTTGTCGTGAGCAAGCGCACGCCGGGGGCATCGCGCAGGATGGCGCTTGCCAACTCGCCCACGGCTGAACCCAGATGCTCACAGTTATCGAGCACCAGGAGCAACTGTTTTTCGCGGAGGAAATGGAGGGCCAATGCCCGCGAGGGACGGCGTAGCCCGCGTTCAAGCTTCTTAATCGTATCGTGGGCACAGGCCGCCTGCTGGGCCAGGGCTTCCTGACTGAGGTCGTGGGCTTTGCGCAGACGCCGCAGCAGCCCACCAAACACGGGTGAGGAGTGCATACCGACCTCGTTACTCGTCCTTAATAGGGTGCTGCCAGCCAACTAATACCAAATACCGTTGATACCCCTTCATTACCCCGTTCGCCTTCGTAGGGACGCAGCATCTTCCTTAGATAAGTTTGAGCACACTACTTTGTGGGTCGCGCAGAAATGCTTCGATGACTGAGCTATTATGTCGTAAGACATGTTCAATCGTCGTTGTTGTACAATTGCCAATATGTAGCCAAATAATCCGTGGTGGTGGCCCACGAAGTGCGGCAAGATCGCTGAAATCCGCATCTTTGGTAACGATTGTATAGCCTTCGGCAGCCGCAAAGCTCCAGATCGTGCTATCGTCAGTATGTTCAAGGCCGTGAAAGACAATATGACTTGCCAATGGGTATATATCGGCAAGTCGTGCGACTAATCTGCGTGAAAGATGTTCGTCAAACAAGAGTTTCATACCGGCACTACGGCGACCGACTGTTCACGATCGGCAGCATAGGCCAAGCAGGCTTGAATATCTGCCATGGTCAGTTCAGGAAAATCGTGCAGAATTTCAGTCGAGGTCATACCTGCAGCGAGGTAGGAAAGCACATCATAGACAGTAATCCGTAAACCGCGAATGATCGGTTTGCCGCTACGAATGTTTGGGTTGATAGAAATGATCTGCTGGTAGGAGCGTTCCATGTCTTTTCCTTCACACACGTAGATAATGCGCTCACTTCGGCATGGTAAGTATACCATGCAGCTTTTTAACATCGTGCTTACGCCAACGACGATTGTTGCAACCGCTGCCGGAGGCAGCGGGGCCGGGGGCGCGGGGCGCGTTGGCGCGGCATCCGGAACCCCCGCCTGGTCCGCCTGCCGCGCGGGGTGCGGGGGCTTGGCCCCCGCAAAAAACCACCCTGTTTACGTAGTTCAGGCTGCGCCTGAACTACGTAAACAACACCTCCACATCGTCGCGGGTCAGCGACTTGAAGACCCCGCCTTCCGAGCTGATCAACTGGGCGACGAGCGCCCGCTTCTGATCTTGCAGCTTCAGGATCTTCTCCTCGACCGTATCTTTAGTGATCAACTTATAGACAAACACCGGCTTCGTTTGCCCGATGCGGTGGGTACGATCGGTGGCCTGCATTTCGACCGCCGGGTTCCACCATGGGTCAACGTGGATCACATAGTCGGCGGCGGTCAGGTTCAGGCCGACCCCGCCCGCCTTCAGACTAATCAAAAAGAAGGGAATGCTCGGGTCGTTCTGGAACCGATCCACTACACTCTGGCGGTTGCGGGTTGACCCATCGAGATAGGCATACGGGATCTTGCGTGCGTCCAGCGCCTCGCGGATAATCGTCAGCATTTGCACGAATTGCGAGAAGATCAGGGCTTTGTGGCCCTCAGCTTGCAGGGTTTCGAGCGTCTCGATCAATAGTTCAAATTTGGCCGAAGCCCCCCGAAATTTGTCGTCTACCAGGCGCGGGTGGTTGCAGATCTGACGCAGCCGCAACAGCCCTTCGAGGATCTTCATACGGGCGTCGTCCATGCCGTCATTGTCAATCATGCCCAGTAACATAGCCCGATACTGGTCACGGGTCTTGATGTACAATTTGCGCTGGGCCGGTTCCATCTCGGTGATCAGAATCTCTTCGCTGCGGGGCGGTAGATCAAGCGCCACCTGATCTTTGGTGCGCCGCAAAATAAAGGGATAGACCATCTTGCGCAGGAAGGTCGCAGTGTCGGCGTCCTGTTTGCGCTCGATTGGCCCGGCAAACTCTTCGCGAAAGTAGTCGAGATTGCCGAGCAGCCCGGGATTGAGGAACGCGAACTGCGACCAGAGTTCGAGTGTGCTATTCTCGACCGGGGTGCCCGTCAAGACCAGACGATGCTCGGCGTTCAGGGTGCGAGCGGCGCGTGAGGTCTCGGCGAGCGGATTTTTGATCGCCTGGGATTCATCAAGAATCGCGTAGTGGAAACGGTATTGACGCAACAGTTCCACGTCGCGCAGCATCACCCCATAGGTCGTCAGCACCAGATCGTACCCGCCAAACTGTTCCGCCTGACTGATGCGGCCCTGATCGGCGTGGATGTAGACCCGCAGGTTGGGGGCAAACTGCGCCGCTTCACGCTGCCAGTTAAAGAGCAGCGAGCGGGGCATCACAATCAGGGTCGCCGCCGGGCGGGGCTGCTCTTCATAGATCGCCTGCAAAAAGGCCAGGGCCTGGATGGTCTTGCCCATGCCCATGTCATCGGCCAGACAACCACCGAAGCCATAGGTGCGCAAGAAGTGCAGCCAATCGTAGCCCGCCTTCTGATAGGTACGCAAATCGCCAATAAAGCCCTGCGGCAACGGTTGGGGTTCGACATGGTCAAAACTCTTGAGCCGTTCGCGCCGTTCGGCGTACAGTTCATCGGTATTGGCCCGATCCGCTTCACCAAGGATCTGGTCAATCAGGCTCAGATGATGATCCGCCAGGCGCAGATTGCCGTCGTGCTCTTCGGCAAAGGCAAACAGGTGCCGGTAACGCTCGCCCCACTCTTCGGGAATGACCCCTAACGAGCCATCGGCAAGCTTGACATACCGTTCGCGGCGTTTAAGCGCCCGCTTCAGATCCTTCAGCGGCAAGATCTGATCACCGAACTGCACCACGGCTTCAAGATCAAACCAATCAATCCCCGAATTGACCTTAAAGCTGATTGATGGGCGATTACGGTTGACCCGAGCGAGGGTCAGGGCCTCTTCGCCAAAGATCGTATAGCCCGCCGCCGCCAGTTTTGGCACCTCACGCAGCAGAAAATCAGCTGGGGTGGTACTCTTGCGCAGCAAGAACTCGTGCGGGCCAGAGCCTTTTTTCAGGCCAAAGCCACTGCCAAGCGCCTGTTGGGCCTGCTGTTCGGCCTCGGAGTTGCGGGCAATCCGCGAGAGCGTGGTCGAGCCCTCGCGGCGGCGCACGCTGGTGGCGGGCAGATGCTTTTCGAAGGGCAGTTCAAACGTCTCGTAGCCAAAGCGCAATTCAGCTATCAGATCGCTTTCACGCTCACTCAGATAGATCCGTGGCTCAGCCGGGGCACTCACATCTTCCCACTGCACCAGATCGCCCCGAATAGAAACATTCTGGCTCAGCGGCACCAGATAGCGATCCAGAAACTCGCTCTCTTCGCTCGCCGGGATACGCAAGCGCGGATAGTCGGCGATCACCTCGGGCGCGGGACTCTGATCGGCCAGACGACAGATCAAATCTTCGACCAGGATCCACTGCGGGTCACGGGTGAGGATAATGGTTTCGCCGGGTTGCACCGAGAGCGTGCGCTCACCAACCACAAGGCAAAAATGGGCCTCAAGCGCCTCGGTGCTGCGGGCGACTTCGAGTTCGACATTGGCATGTTCGGCACAGACCGTCAGGCGATCCCCAACCGGCGCTTCATCATCACCTTCGTAGACCAGACAATCGGCCAGCATGGGCAGAATCGTCGCCAGCGTCCGCGCCCCAGTGTGCCAGTAGCCATAGTTGCCCCCGGCTGCAATCGCGGTATTGGCGGCCGCAATCGCCGCCATCGGCACTTCGGGGTAGGTGTCCGGGGCGATCTGGTTGCGTACCTGCTTGATCTGACCATAGAGCATGAGCCGCTCGATCGCCTCGTGCAGTTGATCAGGATGAGGGATGACATTGGGCGGCAAGTAGCGTCCAGCCAGACTATAGGGTACAACCGCCCACGAACTGCCCCGCTGCTGTAAACTGAAGATCAGGGCATTGCCCGGGCCAACCGTGCGTGGGCGGGGTGGAGTCTGAATGGCCTGGTCGAGCACCGCCCGCCAGACCGAAGGGGGATTGGCCTTCAAATAGTCACGCAGCGCTAAGGCTGCGGCTACCCGGTGTTTGCACAACCCCCAGCCGTAGGCCGTGCGACACAGACATGTCAGCGACATCTGGTTGCCGACCAGACTAACGCGGACATTGATGCTATGGCTTCCAGGTTCCTCGACCGCAATCGTCGCCGAAGTACCGCTGCTCTGCTCAACCCGCGCATACCCTTGACGGTGCAACTCGCGCCCTTGTTTGACCGTTGAAGGATGGGTAGTCTGGAGCAACTGATCAATTGGTATCGTATCTGCGGTTAGCAGAAAAAGCATAGTCTAACCTGTTTTATACTGATGGATGCCATCTCTTAGTGTAGCGCCGCCCGGCGTAGGCGTCAAACGTATGGCCTAGTTACAACGTGTTGCCGCTCCCTGCGGCTAGAATACTGAATCAATGCGTTATCTGTATCTTGTTACCCTGCTGCTCGTAAGCCTGTTTCTGGCTGGATGCGAAATCAAAGGCGGTACCGCCCGCCCGGTTCCGACTGGTTCCCTGCCCCTGGCCGCCAGTCCCACGCCTGCGGATCAGACCGCCCAGAACCCAACCAATCTGGTGGCCCCAACCCCTTTGCTCAGCGAGAGCGTCCTGAGCCTGGGCCTCTTGAATGATCCTGGCTATCTGCTGCCCTACCATAACGATCCGGCTGATGAGCGCGCTGCCGCCCCGATCACCCAACTGCTCTTCCCCGAACCGCTCTTGCCCCTGAATTTCACCTATACCACCACGGGCATTCTGGAACGGGTACCGAGTTTCGAAAATGGTGATGTGACGATCAATACGGTCGAGGTCTTTCTGGACGAGTTGGGGCTGATCTCGCCTGAGCCGACCGAGACGATCACTCAGGTGCAGCAGATCAATGTTACCTTTCGCTGGAACCCTGACTTGCGTTGGGCCGATGGGACGCCCCTGACCGCTGCCGATTCGCTGTTTGCCTATGAACTGGCCCAGCAAGTCAATCTTGGTCAGAGTACCCAGAGCAAAATGGATCTGCTTGAGCGCTACGAACAGCTTGATGCGCATACGACCCGTGCGGTGCTCAAGCCCGATTTTATTGACCCGGCCTACCTGACGACCTATTTTACGCCGTTGCCACGCCATCTGCTCGCCGATCAGGATCCGGCAAGTCTGACAACGAGCGAGTTTGCGCTGCTGCCGGTTGGCTATGGCCCCTATCAACTCGAACGGCGTGATCAAGGCAGTCTGCGCCTGGTGCGCAATCCACACTATCCCGGCCCGCCCGGCAAAACCGAAGTGGTCAGTTTTGTCTTTCGTGATAGTATCGAACTGTTGCGGGGGGCCGTTGCGAGTGGCACGCTCGATGCCGTCGCGCTCGATCAGCCCTCGTACCGTGAACTACCCGCGATTCGGGCTGCCGCTGCCGCGGGTGATCTGACCGTAAGCGCCGCGCCAAGCCCGGTTTGGGAACATCTGGACTTTAATCTGGATGTCGAGCTCTTGCAAGATATTCGGGTGCGCCGGGCGATCAGTCACGCCCTCAATCGTGAAGCCATGGCCGAGGAGTTGCTTGGGGGGTACGGTAGCGTACTCGATAGTTGGATCGTGCCCGGCCAGTGGGCGGCGGCTCCGTCTGATCAGATCACGCGGTATGCCTATGACCCTGACGAAGCGCGCCGCCTACTTGATGAGGCCGGGATTGTAGATAGTGACAGTGATGGCTTGCGTGAAGCCGCTGGGCAACCGCTGATGCTGAACCTGCTGACGACCCAGGGTTCGAGTCTGCGCAGTGCGACCGCGCAGCGCATTCGCGACGACTTGGCCGCAATTGGGGTGGGTCTGTCGGTGCAGGAAGTCCCGACGGCGGCCCTCTACAGTCCCGATGGCCCGCTCTTCCAGCGTGGCTTCGAATTGGCGCTCTTTGCCTGGATTGCTGGCCCCGATCCGCGGGGTTGGGAGCGCTGGAGTTGTGCCGGGGTGCCGAGTGCCAGCAATGATTGGGTGGGCAATAACTTCCCGGGCTGGTGCTTCTTCGAGGCCGACCGGGCGATTCGAACCGCCACTACCTCGCTTGATCAGGAAGAACGCCGCGCTGCCTACCTACTGCAACAGCAACTCTTTACCCAGGAAGTGCCGGTCTTGCCGCTCTTCCAACGAGTGGATCTGGTACTCGTCAGTCCAACCCTGACCGGAGTGCAGGCCGATTCGACCGCGCCCTTCACCTGGAACATCCACGAATGGGCACGGCGGTAACGGGTATAATAGCCTCATCGTAGCCAGACTACCTCGGTCGCTGTTATGTAGGTAGGGTTTTGGCTTACAGCATATAATCCCTCAAACGCTCTGTGCCTCTGTGCCTTTGTGTTGAACCTCAGGATTCGTCGCCAACGAGGAGCGATCATGCCCAAAGATGTGATTACGACCCGCGCCAAAGATTACAACCAGTGGTATCTCGATATTGTGCGTGAAGCCGATATGGCCGAAGTCGCCGAAATTGTGCGCGGCTGTATCGTCTTTAAGCCTAATGGCTGGGCGATTTGGGAACTGATGCAGCGTGAATTGGACGACCGGATCAAAGAGACCGGCCATAGCAATGTGCAGTTCCCGCTGCTTATCCCTAAAAGTTTCATCATGAAAGAGGCCGATCACGTCGAGGGCTTCGCCCCCGAGGTGGCCGAGGTCACACGGGCCGGCGGGGAAGAGTTGACCGAGCCCTATGTAATCCGCCCGACCAGCGAGACGATCATTGGTCACTTTTATGCCAAGTGGATCCGTTCCTACCGCGATCTACCCGTGCTCTATAACCAGTGGTGCAACGTGATGCGCTGGGAACTGCGCACGCGCCCCTTCCTGCGCACCGCCGAGTTCCTCTGGCAAGAGGGCCATACCGCCCACGCCAACGAAGCTGACGCCGAGGCCGAGACCCTGAAGATTCTGCACGAGGTCTATGCCGATTTTGTCGAACAGGTGATGGCGGTTCCGGTCATTCGTGGCCTCAAGACCGAAAAAGAGAAGTTCCCCGGCGCGCTGCGCTCCTACTGCATCGAAGCGATGATGCAGGACGGGCGAGCCTTGCAATCCGGTACGTCGCATAACCTTGGTCAAAACTTCGCCAAAGCCTTCGATATCACCTATACCGACCAGAACAATACGGTGCAGCATTGCTGGACGACCAGTTGGGGCGTCAGTACCCGCCTGATCGGGGCGCTGATCATGACCCACTCCGACGATGAGGGCTTGGTCTTGCCCCCGCGCTTGGCCCCAACCCAAGTTGTGGTGGTTCCGATCTACAAGAACGAAGCCGAACGGGCCAAAGTGATATCGGCGGTCGAGGCAATTACGGCGGGCTGGAAGGGTCGCCTGCGCTTCAAAATTGATGACCGCGATAATCTCTCGCCCGGCTTCAAGTTCAACGAGTGGGAACTTAAAGGCGTGCCGGTACGGATCGAAGTTGGCCCCAAGGATGTCGAAAAGGGCAGCGTGGCCATGGCCCGCCGCGACATTCCTGGCCGTGATGGCAAACGGTTTGTGCCCCAGGATGGCCTGACCGACCAGATCCTCAGCCTGCTCGACGAGATCCAGGCCGGGTTGTATCAGCGGGCCCTGACCTTCCGCGAGCAGCACAGTGCCTTTGTCAGCACCTACGACGAACTGAAACAGCAGATCGAACACGGCTTCGCCTGGGCCTATTGGGACGGCTCTACCGAAGACGAAAAACGCATCCAGGAAGAGACCCGGGCCACGATTCGCTGCATCCCGCTTGAACAACCCGGCACCCCGGGGGTCTGTGTCTACACGGGCCGCGAGACGACGCAACAAGTTGTGTTTTCGCGCGCGTATTAGATTGGCGCACGTCTCAGGTTTTGGTGGGTTGGGGGGGGGGGGGGGGGGGGGGGGGCCCCCCCCCCCCCGGGCCCCGGGGCCCCCCCCCCCACCCCCCCCCCCCACCCTCACGACCCCCGCACGATCCACCCCCGCGCCCCGGGGTGTTTGTGTCTACCCGGGCGCGGGTCGCGACCCCATCATTGGGTTGGCGCGCGGGTTTTATTGAGGGGCCCGGGGGTGTTTGGGGGGGGGGGGGGGGCCCCCCCCCCCCCCCACCCCACCAAAAACCACGTGGTGCGGCACAGCCGCACCACTAACCCAACATAGATTGATACACCGCCACATGGCGCTCGGCAATCGCCTGCTGGGTAAACTGAGCCAGCACCCGCGCTCGTCCGGCTTGGGCCAAACGCATGCGCAGTCCGGGATCATCGGCCAGTTCGGCCAGCGCCGCCCGCAGCGCCGCCACGTCGCCCTCGGCGAAGATCAGGCCCGCTGACCCAATCACATGCGGGATCTCGCCCGAGTTTGATCCCACCACCGGCACGCCGCAACTCATCGCCTCGACCAGAATGCGCCCGAACTGCTCCTTCCACGAAGGCGTAGTGCGCGACGGCAAGACCAGCGCATCAAGTTGTTGCAACGCGGCGGCTACCTCGGTGCTGCCCACAGCGGGCAGGATCTCGATCCGTTCCATCAGGCCCAACGCGGCACGGCGCTGTTCGATCAACGGGCGCTGCGTCCCCTCGCCAATGATCCGCAGCCGCACATGGCTCGGCAAGCCGACCAGCGCCTCAACCAGATCCAGCACCCCCTTTTCGGGAACCAGCCGACCCAGATAACCCAGCGTCACGTTTGCCGTCGCGGGACGGGGCGGGGCTGGCACAAACAATTCGGGGTCAACCCCAAATTGGGGCACAATCGTCAGCGGGCCAGGATAGCCATGCCGCCGAATGATCGCCGCTGCCTCCTGGTTGCAGGCCAGCGCATGAGCCGCATGGCGCAGATTGTAACGCTCGAACAGGTTGAAGGGCGGCGGATAGAAGCGGTCAATATTGGCATAATTGTAAAAACAGCAGCGTGCCCCTAACGCCACCCCTAGCCGCATCGCCTGAAATGTCGCCAAATTGAACGATTCCTCGTCAATATGCAACACCTCAGGCCGCAACTGGCGCAACATCCGGCCCAGGGTCGGGTACCAATGCAGGTGGTGCTGCCCGTTCAAGGCCATCGGCAGACTGATCAGGTGATAGCCCGTGGTATAGCGCCGTTCGAGCGGTTGCCAACCAACTCGCGGCTCGCGCCAACCCGGTGGCACCAGCGCGGTCAGTTCGACCCCCAGCGTGGCAATCGCCTCTAATTTGCGTTGATAAGCCCCCACCACCAGGGCCTTCGAAAGGATCACAACCCGCATGTGACAATCCAAAATCAGGGAAACGGATGCAAAAACCGTTGGATCTCGATCCGATACCCGTCAGGGTCACGGGCAAAAAAATGGTAGATCTGAAAGCGCGGATTTTCGCGCGGCGGCGCATCGGTTGCCACGCCCTGGGCCTGCAACCGCGTATGCCAGGCGTCCACCTGATCTGTGACCAGGGTCAGAATCAGGCGCTCATCGGCGGTCAGCGGGCCGTCACTCTGGCAGATCCCCAGATAGCCGCCAGGTGCCCCTTCATAAATCTTGATCCCACCCTGATCAACCACCTGCCGCAACAGCAGCACCGTCTCGTAGAAGTGGGCGCTCGCCGCCAGATCAGCCACCGGCACAAACGTGATCATGCCACTAAACACGGTTGGTTCGTTCGTTTCGGTCATGCCATACTCCTTCTGGGTGCTTGCTGCTGGGAATGGCGCTGACGCGCCATTCCCAGCAGCAAGCATCTTACCCATTCGTTGTCGCAAATGCCTGCATAAACTGGGCCAGCGCCACGCACGAGGCCGGTTCCAGCGCGTTGTAGATCGAGGCCCGCACGCCACCCACCGAGCGGTGCCCCGCCAGTCCGACCATGCCCTCGGCCTGGGCTGCGGCGACAAACTGTTTCTCGAGCGCTTCGGTTGGCAGGCGGAAGGTCACATTCATCAGTGAGCGACTGGCTGGTTCGGCGTGACCCCGGTAGAAGTCACCTGACGCATCAATCACAGCATAGATCGTGGCCGCCTTGGCCTGGTTGCGGGCTTCCATGGCGGTCAGACCACCCAGTTCTTCGATCCAGGCCAGCACCAGATCGACCATGTAGACCGCGAAGGCAGGTGGGGTATTGTAAAGCGAATTGTTCTTGGCGTGGGTCTGGTAATTGAAGATCGCCGGCAGATCGGCCCGCCCTGTCTCCAGAAAACTCTGGCGGGCGATCACCACCGTCACCCCGGCCGGCCCAATATTCTTCTGGGCACCGGCATAGATCAGCGCAAACTGATCGGCGGCCATCGGCCGACACAAAATGTCGCTGCTCATATCGGCCACCAGCGGCGGCCCGTCAATTACTGGCAAGTCGGCCCACTGCACGCCCTGAATCGTCTCGTTACTGGTCAAGTGAACATACGCCGGCTGATCACTCACCCGCAACTCGCCCAGGCTGGGCACGCGCCGGAAGCCATCGTCAGCCGTGCTCGCCACAATGTGGGTACGCCCAATCCGTTTCGCCTCTTCGAGTGCTTTCTCGCCCCAGGCCCCGGTTACAATATAATTGCCAGTGGTTCCGGGCGGCAAAAAATTGAGCGCCAGCAAGGCAAATTGGGCACTCGCCCCGCCTTGCATAAATAAGACTCGGTAGCCATCACCCAGGTTCAGCAAGCGCTTAAACCGGGCCTCGGCGCTGGCATTGACCGCCTCATACTCCTTCGAGCGGTGGCTCATCTCCAGGATCGACATACCGCGACCCTGATAATCAAGCAACTCGGCCTGTGCCCGTTCAAGCACAGCCTGTGGCAGTACGGCGGGACCGGCGTTAAAATTATGGACAGACATCGGACTGCTCCTTCCAGTGCGGGGCCAAGACCAACCGCATGCTAGTATACTCCAAAGACCTTTCAAGCATACATAAGCGAGCTACAGATGCATATTCTTGTGATTGGGGCCGGCTTGGCCGGTCTAACCTGTGCCCGTACCCTCGTGCGGGCCGGACAAACCGTGACCGTGATCGAGGCTGCCGGGGCCGTCGGGGGCCGCGTGCGCAGTGATCGGGTGGACGGCTTTATCCTTGACCATGGCTTTCAGGTGCTCTTTACGGCCTACCCCGCCGCACAGCGTCAGTTGGATTATGCCGCACTCCAGTTGCGCAACTTCGACCCCGGCGCGATCATCTGCCTGAACGGGACGCGAGCGGTGCTCACCGATCCCTTGCGTGATTTCGCCGATGCGCTGCCCGCCGCCCTTAGCCCGCTCATCAGCCCGGTTGATAAGCTGCGCACCCTGGCCCTGGCCCTCGAACTGCGTGCCCAAACGATTGATGAAGTCCTGGCTGGCCCCGACACCTCGACCGAGGCGTATCTCTTGGCGAAAGGCTTTGGGCCTGCCACGCTTGACCGTTTCTTCCGGCCTTTTTATGGCGGCATCTTTCTTGATCGCTCGCTCGCCACCAGTGCCAAATGTTTCAAGTTCGACTTCAAGCTGCTCAGCGAAGGGGCCACCGTCGTGCCTGCCGCTGGGATGGGGGTGCTCAGTGACCAGTTAGCCGCCGAACTATTTGCCGCCGGGGCGATCCGCCTGCACACCCGTGCCGAGGCCCTGCTCGAACAGGATGGACGCGTGGCCGGGGTGATCCTGGCTGACGGCACAACCATCACGGCCGACGCGGTAGTGGTGGCGACCCCCGCGCCCGAGGCGGCCCGCCTGAGTAAGCTCCCGATGCCAAGCGACCAACTCGGCACCGTGACGCTCTACTTTGCAGGAAGTGTGCCACTCTATCGCGGGCGCAAATTGCTGCTCAACGCCCACCCCGACGCCTTCGTCAACAATGCCGTCCTGCTCAGCAATGTGGCCCCTAGTTACGCCCCCCCTGGCCAGCATTTGCTCAGCGCAACCGTGCTGGGGGTGCCTACACTCGACGACACCGAACTGGTTGCGCGGGCCATGGCCGATCTGCGCCTGATGTTTGTGGGCGATCCTGCTGCGCAACGGGCCCTGGATACCTACCAGCCGTTACGGCTCTATCGCATTCCCTACGCCCAATTCGCCCAACCGCCGGGCCTGCACCCCGGCCTCCCCGATAACCAGACTGCGCGGCCCGGCCTGTTCTTCGCCGGTGAATTCACCGAAGCCAGCAGCCTCAACGCCGCCATGATCTCCGGCGAAAAGTGTGCTGCTTTAATTATAGAATCGTGAGGCAAAGGTTAGGCGCAATCCCTGGCAAATATGTTCCACCTAGGTGGTAACGCGCTGCAAAGTCGGCATCGCCCTGCTATAAGCTTTGCAATCCGGCAAATTTGCGCCTTTGCGCCTTTGCGCGACGAAAAACTGGCAACTTTGCGCCTTTGCGCGACGAAAAACTGGCAACTTTGCGCCTTTGCGCGACGAAAAACTGGCAACTTTGCGCCTTTGCGCGAGACTATCCGAAAGATGCTGAACCTAGACGATAAACGGATTAACGATCCGCAGCCGCTGTTCGATTACCATATCGTGCTGCATATCTTCAGAGTAGAGGATTGGCACACCACAATCTAACGCACTTGCGATAATCAGGCTGTCCCAAAACGACAACCCGTAACGTATACAGAGTTGCGATGCCATGAGTAGGTGGACATGATCGAGACTACTGACCTGATATAACGTGTAGAAATCGTCAATGAAATCGCGCAGATCAGCCTCGAATGTTTGTTCTTTGCGGATCAGATTGACACAAACCTCATTGATAACTTGCACACTCAGATAGATAGTCTGGGTTGCTGCGATCAACTCACGGGCTTGTTGTGACTTGAAGAGTGGCAAAGAAGCCACGGTCTTCTGTTGCAGCCCCGGTGAGGCCGCCGAAGACACCCTGCTTGCCGCCAAGATCTACCGCCCACGCATGTTCCGCAGCCTCAGCAACGATGCCCAGTACCGCGAAGGGCGGGTCGTGCGCAACGAGTCGGGCAAACAGGTCAAGTTGACCGGCAAAGGTGTGCCGAGCCGGGCCAGCGCC
The DNA here is from genome assembly GCA_048381555.1 of Oscillochloridaceae bacterium umkhey_bin13. GTDB lineage: Bacteria > Chloroflexota > Chloroflexia > Chloroflexales > Chloroflexaceae > Viridilinea. Next base: position 15,240 of record JBLWKA010000039.1, on the reverse strand, counting down.
AAGGGGCGCGCCTTCCAGGTTTCAAGCTGGATCGGCTACGAATACGCGACCCAGGAACTAGCCTACCAACTTGGCGTGCGCACGCCGCGTCCCTATGCCCAAAGCGGCAACGGTCTGTTGATGAGCTACTTGGGCGATGCCGAAACCGTCGCGCCGCGCCTCTGCGAAATCGAGGTTGACCGTGGCGAAGCCCAGGATCTGCTCGATGGCCTGATTGCCGACATTGGCCTTTTGCTCAGCGCCCATCGCATTCACGGCGATCTCTCGGTCTACAACATCCTGGCCTGGCAGGGTGCTCCCTACATCATTGATTTCGCCCAGGCCGTTGATCCCCGTCACGGCGACGGTGCCCGTACCCTGCTGACTCGTGATGTCGAACGGGTCACCGCCGCCTTGCGCCCCTATGGTGCCCGCGCCGACGCTCGCGCCGTGGCCGACAACCTCTGGTGGGAATATCTGCAGGGGTAAGAGGCCGGAGCACGCTGCTTTCGCAGCGTGCTCCGGCTATCCGGGAATCGTAAGGCCGAAGCATTCGCAGCCCGTACCTCGCGGGAAGGCCCTGCTGTGGATGGCGAATGCTTCGGCCCTCGCCCATAGGTGTCAGATCGCCCCAGGATCGTGTAGGATCCCCCAAGGCGTCCCGCTACCGCGTCTCGCGCCCCAAATACAGCAACCCCATACTCGCCAGCAGCAACCCACCCCCAACCAAGCCCAAGCCACTGATTTGTTCGCCCAGCAGCAACACCGCCAGCAGCGCCGAACCCAGCGGTTCGAGCAGGCTCAGCGTTGCGGCCACCGTGGCTGGCACCGTACGCAACCCGCGCAAATACAGCCCGTAAGCGAGTGCAGTTGGCACCAGACCCAGGTATAACAGCAACAACCAACCCTCGGGCGGGTAGCTCAGCACGAGGCCCGTCGCCAATGCGGGTGGTAGCAACAACAGCGCTGCTAGCGTAAACGATAACGCAATCGGCTGTAAGGGGTGGTAGTGCGGGGCCACCACCCGCCCCGCCAGCGCCACTAAACTGTAACTCAAGCCCGCTGTTAAGGCCAGCGCTGCCCCCACCCACAGATCGCCAGGCGTCGCGGTTTCGGGTGCCCCACCCACCAGCAGCGCCGTTCCCGTGATCGCCCCTACCAGAGCCACCAGAATCAGCCGGGTCAGGCGTTCACGTAAAAACAGCGCCGCTAGAATCGCCGTAAACACCGGCGCACTACAAATATTGATCATCACTGCTGCCGCCACCCCCAGTCTCGGAATGGCCGCAAAATAGGCCACCTGGTAGCCCGCAAAAGCCACCCCAATCAGAATTAGTGGCAACCAATGCTGACGCTGCACCCGCCAAAAGTTTGCCCCCACCATCCAACGACAGAGCAGCAGCAGGGCCGGGGCGGCGATCATCAGGCGCAAAAAGCCCACCGAAAACGGGTTCGTTTCGGCCACCGCATACAACAGCCCAACCACGACCCCAATCGTCCCCCACGAAAGCGCCGCCAGCGTAATCAACGCCAGCCCTTCGCGCCGTCCAGCCTCGCTGGTCATTGTAATTTCCTCTAGGAACTATCGGCCTCTCGGCTATTGGTTATTACTACAGTTGGAATTTGCTGGCCTATGAGCCATGATATGCTGCGTCTTCCATGGCCCGTGCGCCAGGAGTGCCGAGAGCAACCAGTGCATTGCACCGCCCCATGGTCACCCCGAGGATCCTATGGCCGGTCGGCCAGTGGTGCTGAGCGAAACCAGTGCGTTTGCGCTGCGTCATGGTCACTCCGCTGCGCCTGCATTGTCACCCCGAGGATCCTATGGCCCGTCGGCCAGTGGTGCTGGGATGACATCCGATATGTCATTAGGAGCGCAGCGAGGGATCCTCCGTGTCGATCAGCGAAGATGCCTCACTACGCTCCGCTCCGTTCGGCATGACAATTGGGGGGCGCATTGCTCCGTTCGATGTCCGATGTGACCATGGCGTTTGTTGCTTAGGCATGGTTCTTGACGCTGCACACCGCGTCCTGATACGATCTGGCTGACACTTGAAACCTGACACCTGAAACCTTGTCTTAGGAGCGCAGCGGGGGTCTTCACTGCCGATCAGTGCAGATGCCTCACTGCGCCTGCGGCTCTGTTCAGGATGACAAGCAACGCATGCCAATCCACGAAACGTACCCTTTCCAGCTGGAGTACTATCGGCTATCGGCTATGCCTCCATGAGGCGATTGTACGCGATCTTCACCTAATGGTTACTTCCCCCATCGCTCCGCCGTAGCATACTTAGGCTACATTCCTGGCTCGTCACGCCGGGTCTATCGCTATTCGTAAGGGGGCGTTATGTTCGCCATCATCCTCCTGGCAGCCTTGATCGTGATGATCCTGGCGTTGATTGGTTTCTTCTTTATCATCAACTGGTTTGTTGTCCGACTTTCCCCGCCAAACCAGTCCACCAAGCCCCAGGCACCCGCTAGTTCCCCGACCAACCAGGCCGAAGCCTCGCGTTTCGCGCACCTGGTATCACGCTGGCAGGCCGAGGGTCAGTTGACACCCGAGGTGGCGGCGCAGGTGCAGGCGTTGCTTGCTGCCGAATATCAGCGCCAATCTGGCATGCCAGGGCAGAGCACCGTGGATGATGCGCCACTGCCAGCGGCTCCGCCGCCTGGCATGGCTGCCGCCCCCGACCCTGGGGCCGCGTTCAGCGCGGCTTCGGCGGCTCCCACCGAGGTACGCGTCACTCCGCAACTGCCCGTCCCGCCTGGGGTGCCAGCGCCACCCAGTTCACTGGCTGCCCCTTCTGCGCTGGACGCTAATGCGCTCCCGGCAAGCCCTACCCCGGCCCCCTTCGACCAGCAGGTATCCGTCCCAACTTGGGCACCAACCACTGATCTGCCACATAAGGGAGGGGCGCAGGATGCGGCGTCGGACGCAGTTGAGTCGCCGGTGCGCCATGCGCCCCGCTCGCTTGGGGCCGCCCTGCTGGCCCTGGGCACGCGCCGCACCTTGCTCTTCCTGGGCGCATTTTTGCTAGTCATGTCCAGCCTGACCCTGGTGATCTTTAGTTGGGCCACCCTGCCACCTTTGCTGCAACTCGCAATTATCGCCGGTACCTCGGCAATCCTTTGGGGCTGTGGCAGTTGGATGACCCGTCAGCCCGATTTGGGCACCGCTGGGCGCAACCTGCAACTCGTGGCGGCCCTGCTGGTGCCCGTAATTGGTTTTGCGCTCGGTCGCCCGGGCTTACTCGATCTAGCCACCGTAGACGCCTGGCGCCTCAGTTCCGGCCTGAGCCTGCTGGCCTATACTGTGGCCGCATGGCGCAGCGGGCGGGTCTTCTACAGTGGGGCCGCCGCCGCCATGGCCCTGAGCCTCAGCTTTGCCCTGCTTAATCCCTGGCTGCTGGCCTGGCAACTTGCGGCGGCCCTGCTGATCAGTGCGGCGCTCCTACCCGTGGCACGCTGGCTCAACCATACGGCGCAGCCCGTCCTGGCGGCCGGGCCGCGCTGGGTCGCCCTGATCGCCGGTTCCCTGTTGGTCTTTGTGGCCTTGCCAGTGGCATTCATCCCGCCCCTGGTGTTAGCCCAGAGTGTGGCCCTGTTCGCCGGGGCGCTCTTTCTGGGCAGTGCTTACTGGCACGAACAGCGCAAGCCCTGGCTCTGGCTGGCTCTCACCATGCCCGCCATGGCCCTGCTTGTCCTACTCCTGGCCCTAAAGGTGACGTCACCCGTCTTCGCTCTGAGTTTCGCCTTAGCGGCCCTGGCCTATCTTGGCCTAAGCCTGTGGGCCGAGCAATGGCATCTGCCGGCGGCCCCGCCGAGTCTGCTCGGTGCCCTGTTGCTTGGGGGCTTCGCCTTCACGAGTGCCAACCTTGATGGGTCGAGTGTGCGGCTGGCGCTGCCAGTCCTGGTTCTCTTGGCGGCAACCCTCCCTGTGATGGTTGAACGCGGGCGCATGGCCTGGACTGGTGCGTTTCGCATTCTCCTGGCGGCGAGTGGTCTCTTTGGGGCTGGTTTTCTCGCTACCTGGTGGTTCGTTGGCATGCTCGACCTCACTAACCTGAAGATGGGTGTGCAGGGCCTGCTGGTATTGCCCCTGGCAGCCCTGGCGCTGGTTGCGGCTCACTGGTGGCCGGGTCGGCTGCACCCTGCCTATGATCGGGTACTTCAGGGGTTAGGCGCACTGATCACGCTGGGGGGCTGGCTGTTCGCGCTCCTGGGTGATCAAGGCCAACTAGCCTCGTTGCTGATCACACTGATCATCGGGGCGTACGCCCTGCTCCGTGAGCGTTGGTGGTGGGCTACCTTCGCGCTGGTCGCTGCCAGTACAACCGTAGTCGTTACGCTTGGCGAGTGGCCCTGGGAGCAGCAGCGTAGCGCGATGCCGCTCGCGTATACAGCCCTTGCCGCGCTCTACAGTCTGGGTGGAGCAGCGCTGCGCCAGCAACGCCTGCGCTACTGGACGCGGTCCGGCATCATCTTAGGGGCCTGGCTGGGATTTATTGGGCTGTCCAGCAGTTTGCTACTTCCTGCCAGTAACCTGGTGCTGACAGTAATCTTGTTGAGTCTCGCTGCCACCTTCGCCGGCCATACTATGCTCTGGCGACAACCTTTGTTTGGTTATGCCGTGGCGAGCTTGTTTGCGCTGGGTGTGCTGCTTAGCGCAAGCGAGGGCTTCTTTATCGGTTGGACGTTGGCCCCTGGGGCACTGGCCTACCTGGTTTGTGCACTAGCCCTGGGTCTGGCCGTACTCGATCATGGCCTGCGACGGTTTGGGCCAGTATATGGACATCCCTACGCCGTAGTGGCGCTGGTTCTGCTCACTGCTGCCCCGCTGGCGGCCTTACCGTCAACCCAGGCCCTGACCCTGACCTTTAGTGCGATGGTTGGCTTGTATGGTCTGGCCTTGTGGCGTTACCGACTGCCCGGTTTGCTCGGTGCGGCTTTTATCAGCATGGATCTGGCCCTCTTGCACGGTGCCGCCTGGTTATTGCCTGGTGGCAACCCGGCCGGGGCTGGCTTGATCATTGCCAGTGCTGTGATCGTGCAAAGCCTCTTTAGTGCCTGGACCCGGCGCACGAGCGGTCTATTGGCGCGATCAAGCCGATGGGGCTATGCGGCGGCTGGGGTAGGTGGTTTGGGTGCGCTGGCCCTGGCCTTCACGAGCCAACCCCACCTTGCGGCAGTCAGTGGCCTACTGGCAGCACTCTTGCTGCTCCTGACCTGGCTTGAACAACAAGAAGCCCTAGCCTGGGGCAGCCTGGGCCTGGGCCTGCTGGGGGGCTGGCTGGCCCTGCTCGAAGTTGGCCTGACCGGTGCCTGGGCGGCAGCCTGGCTGATCCTGGCCCTAGTGGGGGTCGCGCTGGTCGGTTGGTTGGCAACTCGGCGTGGCCTGGTGAGCTATCGGCGAGCGAGCAGCCTGGGCGCACTGCTGGCGGCGGGCCTGCTGCTGTTCGTGGTGGCTGCCAGTAGCCTGATCATGGCCGAATTGGCCGCCTTGACCTTTGCCCTGGCAAACTTGGGCCTGTTGCTGGCAACCCTGGCCGTGCGTGAACGCAGCCTAAACTATGCCTATGCGGCAGGGGCGGTCTTTGTGGGAGCCATCCTGTGCCAGTTTGCCGATTGGGGCCTGCGCGAGTTGCAGTGGTATGTTGTGCCCGCTGGTGTATACCTGTTTGTACTGGCTGATGGCTTGCGGCGCTTCCAGGGGCGAAAGCGGGCCTCACAATTGATCGAGACTGTAGCCGTATTGCTGCTGCTTGGGGTGACGTTTGTGCAGGCGGTGCGCCCTGATGGGACGCCGTTCCATACGTTGGGCCTATTTGGTGAATCCTTGCTGGTCGTCGCCTATGGTGCCCTGGCCCGTCTACGCATCCCCTTTACGGGCGGCCTTGGCTCCTTTGTGCTCGGGGTGCTCTGGATGGTGGTAGACAGCGTGCGGTTGGTCAACCAATGGGTCTTGTTAGGTTTGGTAGGCCTCCTGATGGTCATCGCCTATGTGATCCTCGAACGCCACCAGGAACGGCTCGTGCGAACGGGACGGCGCTGGGCCGATGCATTGCAGCATTGGGGGTAAGATCACAATGGGGCACCGCGCTTGCGGTGCCCCATTGCCACAACGGTTCGTGATTAATGGGCCGAGACGCGCTTATCACCCGCGCCGTACTGGGCCATCTTGTCGTCTTCGGTAATCGGGTTGCGCAGATTGTCAACCAGATCCTGGATCTCCTTCGGTGGCTCCTTGGTCAGCAGACTGACCACCACACAGAGGATGATCGCCACAGGCAGACCGAAGATGCCCGAGCCGAGGTGGGTGATACCCAGCACGTTGAAGGCCGGATTGGCGTAGTTGTTGAACATATAGATCAACGTAACGCCAAGACCACCAATCATACCCGCGATGGCGCCGGGGCCATTAGCCCGTCGCCAGAAGATCCCGAGCAATATAATCGGGAAGAAGGTGCTGGCGGCCATCGAGAAGGCCCAGGCCACCATTTGGGCGATCAGAGCCAGGCGCGGCAGGGCCAGCAAGGCCGCAACTGCTGCCGCAACTACAATCATCGCCTTGCCCAGATACATACGGGTTTGGAGGCTGGCCTTCGGATTGATGGTGCGGAAGTAGACATCGTGGGCAATCGCCGAGGCGATCACGACCAGCAGACCATCAGCGGTCGAGAGCGCGGCGGCGAGACCACCGGCCGCGATCAAGGCTCCAATCGTGAAGGGCAGACCGGCGATATCAGGGGTCGAGAGCACCATCAAGTCGCCGTCCACGCCAGGGCCAGCCGGGCGACCGAATTCGGCGAACTGTAGAATGCCATCCACCGAACCTGCGGTCACAGCCGTCCCCGAAATCTCGCCTGCGCGACCAGTCTTCTCATCAACCTGCTCGAAGGGGGCGAGGTCAATCACACCGTTGCCGTTCAGATCCTCGATCTTGACCGTACCGGCAGTCACCAGGTTCTTGACCCAGGTAGGCGGATTATCAACCGGGGCACCTGCGACGGTCTGGAAATCGCGGATGGCGATCAGACCATTGCGGCCCCAGGTTTCGGTCCATTCGGGCAGTTCGCTCACCGACTGACCAACCACATTCTCGAGGATGTTCCAGCGCGAGAAGGCGGCGTAGGCTGGGGCCGTGAAGTAGAGTAGGAAGATGAAGAACAGCGACCAGCCCACACTCATACGGCTCTCCTTCACCGAAGGTACGGTGTAGAAGCGGATCAGAATGTGGGGCAGACCGGCCGTGCCCAGCATCAGACAGGTCATCAGGGCCAGGAAGTTCCAGGGTGTACCACGCCAATCGCCCAACTCAGGCTTGCTCGCACTCGGGATCGCCTGGGCCGCAGGTGGCGTGAAGCTGGTACCAAACTGGGTGTTGATCTGCTTCACCGCATCAACTGCCGAGGCATTGCTCATGCCCTCGTTGAAGGGCGGAATGTAACCCGTGGTGATAAAACGACCAGGGATGACTGGCGACTCGGCGGTCGTGGAGAGCTTTTGCTCTGCTTCGAGGCGGGTGATATTCTGCAGCGCCTGACCGTAGGCGATCTGCGAGATCGGGTTGCCGGTCAGTTGCATCGAGAGGAAGGTCACCGGGATGAGGTAGGCAATAATCAGAATGATGTACTGCGCCACCTGAGTCCAGGTCACGGCCTTCATCCCACCCAGGAACGAACAGACCAGCACGCCCGAGAGGCCGAGCACAATGCCGAGGCGGTAGTCCACACCGACGAAGCGCTGCATGATCAGACCGACACCCACGACCTGGGCGGTCACATAGGTAAGGCTGACCACAATCGCACAGACAGCGGCGACCACGCGAGCGGTATTGCCACCATAGCGGGCACCGACAAAGTCGGGAATGGTGTACTGGCCGAACTTGCGCAGATACGGCGCAAAGAGCAGGGCCAGCAGCACGTAGCCGCCCGTCCAGCCCATGATGTAGGCCAGCCCATCGTAGCCAATCAGGAACAGCGTTCCGGCCATCGAGATGAACGAAGCGGCGCTCATCCAGTCCGCGCCCGTCGCCATCCCGTTGAAGATCGCGGGCACGTTGCGCCCAGCCACATAGTATTCGTCAATCGCCTTGGTGCGCGAAAGAATGCCGATCGTGCCGTACAGCGCGAAGGTCAACAGCAAGAAGATCCAGCCGATCATCTGGGTCGGCAGGCCCGCATAGACCTCCAACAACAGCATCACCGTCGCCGTAATGATGAAACCGAGCGTGAAATAGCCGTAGTACCGCGCCATTTTGTTGCGGAATACGGTCTGCGCCGAACCCGAAGAGACAGCCATTGTCAAACTCCTCAATTACGATGTCGCTCGTAGGCAAATTACGTGGCCTGCGGGCGGCAGGGCCGAAGTACACCCCCCTGGCCCGGCTCCGAACCTAGCGGTCGCTGTCGCTCAACCCATACTTCGCATCGAGCTTGTTCATGGCGTAGGCGTAGTAGAAGATCATCACAACATAGACAATCAATGAACCCTGAGCACCCATGTAATACCCGAAGGGGAAGCCCAAGATCACGATCTGATTGAACTGGTTGATGAAGAGTACCGGGATGAATGACACCACAAACCAGATCGCCAAGAGGATGACGATCAGGCGCTGGTTCTCTTTCCAATACATGTTGGCACGCTCGGCGGCGGGGAGTTGCTTTGGATCAGACACAATGCCTCCTTGCATAAGTACACGACGTTCAGGTTGGCTGGTGTTTAGACGGCTTTGTCAATCAGTGCTTGCTACGCTCGGCTTCGATCTGCTCCTTTCTGGTGTTTACAACGATGCCCGTCTTATGGCACGACAGCATGGTCGGCAGCGCGCTGATCGCTACGTGGCTTGCGAACTGCCAGGCTAGTACATACCGATAAGGTTGGGGTATCATTCCGATAACTGGATAGCACGTAGAATACCAGTCCTCTTTGAGCCTAGATTAAGATTTCTGTAAAGTTTTTGTAAAGACTCCCTGGTGAAATCGGGAAGCAAAACTCGGATAAGAGGTGGGCAAATCCTTGTGAAAACTCCAACAATTCCTGTTTTAAACCAGGAAAAACCCCCTCCGTTGTCGGAAGGGGCTTTGTGATGAAAGGCTCAAGTATTTACAGTTTAGCGCTGGACTCAGACAAGGATGCGCAAGGGGTTTTCGAGCAGTTCCTTCAGTACCTTGAGGTATTGGGCGGCGACGGCCCCATCCACAATCCGGTGGTCGGCACTGAGGGTCAGGTTCATGACCTGGCCGACAACGATCTGGTCGTTGCGCACCACCGGAATTTTGCGCACCGCGCCTACGGCGAGTGATGCGGCCTGGGGCACGGTGATAATCGAGCCAAACTCGACCACGCCGAACATGCCCAGGTTGGTCACCTGGAAGGTGGCTCCCTCAAGATCGGTCTGGCGGCTTTTGCCTTCACGGGCGCGACCGGCTAATTCGCGGATCTCGGCCCCAATTGCGCCGACACTCTTCTTGTCGGTATCGCGAACCACCGGGGCGATCAGGCCGTCTTCGAGCGCCACCGCCACACTGACGTTGACCATGGGGTGCTGGGCCAGGGCGGGCTGCCCGTCGGGGCCAGTCACGAAACTGGTATTGACGGCAGGCACTGCGACCAGGGCTTTGGCGGCGGCCTTGACTACCAGGTCGTTGACCGAGACCTTCAGGCCGCTGGTGCTGATCTGTTCGCGCAAGACCATGGCCGGATCCATGTCCACCTCGACGGTGACATAGATGTGAGGCACGCCCGGTTTAGCGTCGGTCATGGCCCGGGCAATCGCTTTGCGCATGCGCGAAAGCGGGGTCACCGTCGCACTCGCCGGGGCTGCCGGGGCGGGACTGGGCCGGGCTGCCGGAGCGGGAGCCGCTGGGGCCAGAGCGGGAGCGGTCGGGGCGGGAGCGGCCGGGGCTGGGGCACCAGCCGGGTTTTTGGCCGCAAACTCCTCGACGTTCTCTTTGATGATCCGGCCGCCGGGGCCAGTTCCCTGCACCAAACGCAGATCAACCCCGAGCTCTTCGGCGAGGCGCCGCGCCACCGGCGAGGCGACTACCCGCCCGTTGTCGTCGCTTGAAGCAGTTGGGGCCGGGGCGGCGGCTGGGGCAGGCGGGGCAGCGGCTGGGGCCGGGGCGGCGGCGGCTGGGGCTGGGGCTGCCGGGGCGGCTGTCGTTGTGACCACTGGCCCATCGCCAATCATCGCAATGATTTCGCCAATTGGCACCGTCTGCCCTTCGGGAATCAAGATCTGCTGGAGTGTCCCATCCTCGAACGACTCCAGTTCCATGGTTGCCTTGTCGGTCTCGATCTCGGCAATAATTTCGCCCGTACTGATCTTATCACCGGGCTTCTTCAACCAGCGCCCGACCGTCCCTTCAGACATTGTATCGGACAGGCGGGGCATCGTTACCTCACCCATAGCGACTCCTTGTGGTTAGTGTGCCAGTGGTAACGCGCCTAGGCGCGTTACCACTGGCACGGGTACGGGGAGAACTTGGTTCTCCCCGGCCCACTGCGTTGGTATCAACCGGGCTAGTCCTGTGACTGTGCTGTACCCAATGGGAGAACCAAGTTCTCTCTGGCCCACTATTTCTTCCCGTGCGTGACCTTGCGAATCGCATGAATCAGGCTGTTGGCACTTGGTTTCGAGGCCGCCGAGAGATCTTTGGCGTAGGGCAGTGGTACTTCGAGGCCGGCCACGCGTTGAACGGGCGCATCAAGGTAATCGAAGGCCTCTTCCTGGATCGTAGCGGCAATTTCGGCGGTGATCCCATACGAGTACCAGTCTTCGGCGATCACGATGGCGCGGTTGGTCTTTTTGACCGACTCGATGATCGTGGGGCGATCAAGCGGGCGCAGCGAACGCAGATCAACCACTTCAACCGAAATCCCTTCGGTCTCCATGCGTTGCGCAACCTGCATCGCCACGGCGGTCATCCGTGAGTAACTGACCACGGTGACATCGGTGCCTTTGCGTTTGACTTCAGCGACGCCGATTGGCACGACAAAATCATCATCGTCGGGCACATCGCCTTTGGTATCGTAGAGCGCCAGGCTCTCGATGAAGATCACCGGGTCATCATCGCGCACGGCGGCGCGCAACAGTCCTTTGGCATCGTAGGGTGTAGCGGGGGCCACCACCTTGAGGCCTGGGCAATAGGCGAACCAGTTCTCGAAGGATTGCGAGTGGGTCGCCCCAAGTTGGCCGGTGCCGCCCGACGGGGCACGAATGACCATGGGCACCCGCACCTGACCGCCAAACATATAGTGGATCTTCGAAGCGTGGTTGACGACCTGATCAATCGCGACCAAAATAAAATTGATCGTCATAATCTCGACCACGGGCCGTAGCCCGAGCATCGCCGCGCCAATCGCCACCCCGACAAAGCCCTCTTCGGCAATTGGCGTATCCACCACCCGCTTGGGGCCAAACTCTTGCAATAACCCTTCGGTAATGCGGTACGAACCCTGAAAGACCCCGATCTCCTCGCCCATCAGCAGGACATTCGGGTCACGAGCTAACTCCTCACCAAGCGTATCATTCAGTGCCTGGCGATAGGTAATAATCGGCATTGCCGTATTCCTTACTGTTCGCCGCGATTGATCTTGACCTCGCGGATGGCATCCTCGGCTCCGGGCGTATTTGGCACTGGGGAGGCATACATATAGGTGTACAGATCCTCGAACTTGGGTTCGGGGCTGGCATTCGCAAAGTCAATCGACTCCTGAACTTCACGATCCACCTTCTCGGCGGTCGCCTTGAGCCAGGCGTCATCTACGATACCCTGATCATAGAGCAGGGTGGCGTAGTTGCGGATCGGGTCGTTGCTTTCGCGCCCACGGCGCACATATTCGGGATCGCGGTACCGATCCGAGTCGATCACCGAGTGACCACGGAAGCGGAAACTGACCAGATCGAGAATGGCTGGCTCGCCCTCGCGTTCGGCACGCTCGCGCAGGCGGCGGCAGGCATCACGCACCGCCAGCACATCGGCACCGTCAATCTGTTCGCCATGGATCCGAAACGAGGAACCCTTCTTCCAGAGGTCGGTTTCCGACGAGCCCATTGCCACCGACGTGCCCATACCATAGCCATTATTGACAATAAAGAACAGAACCGGACACTGCCACAGTTTGGCGAGATTGAGCGATTCGTAGAAGGCTCCGATATTAGTTGTACCGTCACCCATCTGGGCCACGACCACGCCGGGCTTGCCCTGGTAGCGCAGGGCATACGCCGCGCCAACCGCCAGCGGCACCTGGCCGCCGACAATTGCATAGCCACCCATAAAATGCTTTTCGGCATCAAACAGGTGCATCGAACCACCACGCCCACCACTCACCCCGGTCTCTTTGCCGAACAGTTCGGCCATAATCGGGCCAGGGGCCACGCCCCGCGCCAGAATGTAGCCATGCTCGCGGTAATTGGTGAAAATGTAATCATCAGGGGTCAGCGCCGCCATCAGGCCCACAATCGTGGCCTCTTCACCCAGGTTCAGGTGGCAATACCCGCCGATCTTGGCCTTGACATACATCTCGCTGGTACGCTCCTCGAAGCGACGCAGCAACAACATCTGGTAGTAGTAGTGCTTCAGTTCGTCGGTGTTCTCGTCGGCTAGATTAGCCCGAACCGAGTCCTCAAGTTTGGTCATCAGTCACTCTCCTTCGACAAAAACCCAGGAGCGAGGCGCATCTCACGCGGTCGAAACCACATCACAACCAACTTACATGCCTGGGGGCACGACATCGTGGGCAAAGGCACTCTCGCCCGCCCCACAACTTGGGCAGGTGTGGGGCGGTTCGAGTCCGCGCACACTCTCGCCACAGACCCCACAGACCCAACGCATCGCAATCTGACGTACCAGATCCGAGCGGCTGACGATCCCTACCACCCGCCCATCCTCGACGACTGGTACGCGTCGAATGCGCTGGTTGGTCAACAGATGCTGCACCTGCTCGACTTCAGTATCGGGGCTGACCGTGATCACGCCCCGACTCATGATGTCGCCCACGGAGCGCCCCGTTTTGGCAATCAGATCGTGCTCGGTAATCAGACCAACCAGCAGGCCGCCCGTGTTGACGACCGGCAAGCCACTAATGCGGTTGCGGGCCAGCACGCGCGCGGCATCTTCCACCGTCGTTTCGTCGAGGATGCTGATCACCTCGCGGGTCATGATCTCTCGGGCTTTCATCGCCTGCGTACCCTCTCTGGTAGTGATTGCGAATATTTCGTGATAATTATCACAATAAATAACAGCTATGAATGGGGCTGTCAGTAACGTGTAGAGTACTTCGCTTGTCAAAAGGTCAACGTTGCCGACCTAGTATACCAGACATCAGATTGCTTTGGCGCTTCTTCCTGTTGTGAGGGGGGGAACGTAACCTTGATACCGCTGGCGAATCGGCGAGACTCCTGTGCCGTGGGCGTGAACGCCTCGGCTACGCCAAGCAAAGGCCACCTCCGTGGCCTGTTTAGCCCACGAAGGTGGGCTTTGCCAACCGTAGCCCGCGGCTTGAGGCCGCCGGGCCAGCGGACGTTGCAACAGCCCAGCCCCTCCTGTCAATGAATTTTGTGCCCCACGCCACAAGGAAGCCAGGCCGGGCGCGTGGTACAATATGGCCCAGCGAAGTGGTACGTCGGGCTGGCGTATCGCGGTCATTGCCGACCATTGTTTCTAGCCGAGAAAGTAGCGCTATGAGCGACTGGCATCTCTTTCACGGTCCGAATGCTGGCTATCTGATCGAACTGTACGAACGTTATCTGAATGATCCCGCCTCGGTGGATGCGGAGACCCAGGCCCTGTTTGCGCAGTGGTCACCCGAGGCGGCCCCCGCTGCGCCAGAAGCGAGCCTTGATGTGACCCGCGTGGTTGGTGCGGCCCGTCTGATCCGCTATCTGCGCGAATTGGGCCACCTCGCCGCCCGTATCGATCCGCTCGGTGGCGACCCGCCCGGCGACCCCGGTCTTGAGTTGACGACCCACGGGGTGACCCAGGCCGACCTAGCAACCCTGCCCGCCCATATCATTCGTGGCCCGCTGGCCAGTCAGGTGCGCACTGCGGCCGAAGGGGTCGAACGGCTACGCCAGGTCTATTCTGGCCCGATTGGCTACGAGACTGATCAGATCCAGAATTGGGAAGAGCGGAATTGGATCCGCGAGGCCGCCGAAAGTCGCCGCTTCTTTGCCAATTTTGATGCCGACCGCCAGCGCGAACTGCTTGATCGCCTGACCGAGGTCGAAACCTTCGAACGCTTTTTGCACAAGACCTTCCCTGGTCAGAAGCGCTTTTCGATCGAGGGTACCGATATGCTCGTGCCGGTGATTGATGCGATTATTCGCAATGCGGCTGCTACCGGCACCCGCGAAGTCGTGATCGGCATGGCCCACCGCGGTCGCCTGAATGTGCTGGCCCATATCCTTGGCAAGCCCTATTCGTCAATCCTGGGTGAGTTCATTACCCCCGATTACACTAAGGATACCTATCTGGGCTGGACCGGTGATGTGAAGTATCACCTTGGGGCGCGCAAAGCCTACCGCGAGAGCGGCGTGGCCGAGATGCCGATTACCCTCGCCCCCAACCCCAGTCACCTCGAATTTGTCAATCCGGTGATTGTCGGACGGGCCCGCGCCGCCCAAGAAAAACGCACTCGCCCTGGCTATCCCCAAGAGGACGAGAAAGAGTCGTTGGCAATTGTGATTCACGGCGATGCAGCCTTCCCAGGCCAGGGAATTGTCGCCGAAACCCTGAATATGTCACGGCTGCGTGGTTATCAGATCGGCGGAACGATCCATATTATTTTAAACAATCAGATCGGTTTTACGACTGATTATCACGACTCGCGTTCGAGTTTGTATGCCAGTGACCTGGCGCGTGGCTTCGAAATGCCGGTCATTCACGTGAATGCTGACGCCGCCGAAGAGTGCATCGCCGTGGCCCGTATGGCCTCGGCCTACCGCGAGAAGTTCCAGAAGGATGTTGTGATTGACCTGGTCGGCTACCGGCGCTGGGGCCATAACGAAGGCGACGAGCCCGAGTTTACCCAACCGCGGATGTACGAGAAGATTCGCAACCATCCAACCGTACGCGAACTCTGGGCCAGGGAACTTGAACGACGCGGCCTGATCACCCACGAAGAGGGCCAGGGTCGGGTCGAAGCGATTATGACCCGGTTGCAACAGGCCTATGATCTGGTACGCGAACGGCAGCGCCTAGCCGCCGAATTGCCGCGCCCGGCACCCGCTGCACCGATCGAGAACCCATTGCGGGC
>JBLWKA010000038.1:0-39616 GCA_048381555.1 Oscillochloridaceae bacterium umkhey_bin13 | reverse complement strand
CGGTGTGGCGGCGAAGCCGCCACACCGCACACAAACCATGGGCTTGCCCAATGACGTTGCAACCGCCCTGATAGAATAGGATGTATGCAAGTGGCCGCGCCGAGTCTCTGGCAGGATCGGGCTTTTGTAACCTTTTGGGCTGCGCGGGTGATTGCGCAGGGTGGTTCGACCATTGCGGCGGTGGTGTTGCCGATTCTGGTGTTTCAATTGACCGGCTCGGCCTTGCAGACCTCGTTGCTGGCGACCCTCGAAGTGTTGCCCTATTTTGCTTTTGGTCTGGTGGCCGGGGCGCTGGCGGATCGGTTCAACCGGCGGCGCTTGATGGTTGGCTGTACGCTCTTGCAGGCCGTGCTGGTCGGCTCGATCCCGCTGGCGGCGGCCTTCGACATGCTCAGTCTGACCCAGATCTACGCGGTGGCTTTGCTCTCGATGACGGCGTTTGTCTGGTTTGATGCGGCCAACTTTGGGGCCTTGCCGGCCCTGGCGGGGCGCGAGCGGATCGTCGAGGCCAACAGTGCGATCTTTGGGGCCACGACGGTGGTGGCAATCATTGCCCCGGCGCTGGGGGGCGGGCTGGCCGCGCTGGTCGGCCCAGCGAACGCGATCACGCTCAATGCGGTGACGTTTGTGGTGGCGGCGGTTCTGTTAGCCTTGATCAAGCGTTCGTTTGGTGACATTCCACCTGCCCCACCAGGCGATGCACCGCTGCGGCGGGTCTGGGCCGACATCCGCGATGGCTTGGCGTTTGTCTGGCGGCAGCCCCTGGTGCGTAGCATGACGATTGTCGGTTTCGGCAACAGCCTGAGTGGTGGGGCCGTGATTGGCTTGCTGGTGGTGTATGCCGTGCGTGCTTTGGGGTTAGGGCAGACCGACGGACGGATCGGGTTACTGTATACCGCCTCGGCGGTGGGTGGCCTGGCGGCTAGTCTGCTCTTGCCGCCCCTGGCGCGCCGCTTACCCGTGGGTTGGATCACGTTGACCGGGCTAGTGGCCCATCTGGCGGCCCTGGTGGGGATCGCGCTGGCTCCCGGTTTAAGCGTTGGCATTGCCATGCTCGGTGTGTGGCAACTCGCCAATAGCCTGGTGATCATCAATGGGATTGCGGCCCGGCAACGGGTGACGCCTGACCATTTGCAGGCCCGGGTCAATATGACGGCCCGCATGTTAGCCTGGGGCGGCCAACCGTTTGGCGCGGCGCTGGGTGGGTTGCTGGCCGATCTGCTCGATATTCGGCTGGCGCTGCTGATCATGGCTAGCGGCGTCGCCCTGAGTGCCTGGTACGGCTTGCGTTCACCGTTGCGCCAGCGGGATCTTGGCGGTTCAGGGTAATTCAAGCCTTTACGGCACCGGCACAAAGGCGATGGCGTCGGCCCAGATCCCGCGCCGGTCGTCGCCAGCCAGACTGCTAGTGCTGACCAGGGCGCTCCCTGGATCGAGGTCGTAGGTACCGAGATCGGCCCACCAGTTGCGTTCGCGTTCGGCATTGATCGTCACCATGGTTTCACCCCCGCTATGGCGTACCAGGTAGCGTAGTTCGCGGCTCTCGTCAAGGCCGTTGAGCGCAAAGGGCACGTAGGCCATGATCCGGTAACGCCCAGCGGCGGGGAGTTCGGGCCGCCAGAGGGCGACGACCGGCGGGCGCATGGCCGCCGCCAGGTAGGGCCGGGTGGCACTGCCCGCAAAGCTTGTTGCCACAAAACGTGCCCCACCGGCATAGCCAAATTCGCTCTGCTGCCACTCGCCCATGCTCAGGAAGCCAGGATCATTGTCGTCCACAACGATCATGCCTGGCGGCGGCGGGCCACAGGGCGAGGGCATATCGGCCCAGAGCCAGACACTGATCTGGCCGGCGCTGCGAGCGGCCCAGGGATTGGGCTCGGCCCCACACCACCCGAACGGATCGACATCGCGCCCGAGGTATTGCACCTGAAGGTGCAGATGCGCCCCGAAGGCGCAGCCGGTCTCGCCCGCGACCCCCAAGACCGTCCCGGCTGTGACCTGTTCACCGGTACTGACCTGAACCCGGTGCAGGTGCCAGTAGAGGGTGCGGTAGCCATTGCCATGGTCAATAATCACGGCGCGGGCCGGGGTTGCGCAGCCATCGTCCGAATTGCCTGCAAAGATCACTTCGCCGGGTGCGGCAGCCAGGATCAGGTCAGGCGGGCCCATGCCAAAATCCCAACCAGTATGGCCGTCGTAGGCAAAGGCCATGTCGGTTTCGGCGCGGCCCCAATAGGTCAGCAGCGAGCCATTCTTTTGCAGGAACGGGGTATCGTGATCGAAAAACGACGTCACCGGGAAGTTGCGCTCCATCGGGCGTACCAGGAACGGTTGGGCCGGGGGCGGCCAATCCGGTGCCAGGCGCGGATCATCGAACAGGCGGGTATAACTGCGCACGAGCCCATCAAGCCGCACGCCTAGATTGCCGGGCGTGGTGGTTGGGGCGAGCACCCGGCTCAGCACATAGCGACTAAAACTGACCCCGGCGCTGACTTCCTGGCGGCTACCATCGCCAAACACCAGCGGCGGCGGGGTTGTGCCATTGGCTAGGGCGTGATCACGCACCGCAAAGCGCATTTCGCGGGCGGCCCAGCGGAGTTGGCTGGACAGACCGCGGCGTGCGCCACCGTCGCCCCGGTAGCCAAAGGCCCATGCGAGTTGGTCGGGACTGGCCTGACTGCTACTGACCAGACCACTTTGCAGATCGATCAGAGCCAACAGTAACAACGGATTCAGGCTATACAGACTACTCAGACTGATCAGCACCTCGCTGAAACTGTGGGAGCGATCTCCAACCTGGAACCGCAACGTCGCCAGGGGACTGCCCCGTGTTTCGAGTCGCGTCTGGATCTGGCTGGTACCAACCCCGTGGGCATAACTGATCCGCTGGGGATCAAAAAGCGGGTCGGCAAGCGGGATGGCGGTCGGCGTAACCGGGGGCAGGGTTGGCCGCACCAACGGCGGGTCGGTGGGCTCGGGCGAGGGCAAGGGGACAGTGGGGCTGGCCGAGGGCGTAGGTCGTTCGGCCACAGGCGTAGGCGCAGGCGGCGGTGGTGGAGGCGGGCCAGCACAGGCCACCAGCAGCACCAGCAGCAACAGAGCGATCCAGAAACGGCGCAACGGAGTAATCACAGCGGGCAGGATAGCCGAAGCCGGGATAATGGTCAAGCGTGGGTGGGTGGGGGGATCGCCGCAACATTCGGCCCATGCTTGACGTCGTAGCCGCAGACGACAACCACGGCGGCCACGGGGCCGTCGGCACGTCAGAGGAGAAAAGAGCCATGGAGACCAAGCGCATTACCCGTAGCCGCAGCGAGCGGATGCTGGCCGGAGTGGCCGGCGGCCTAGCGGCCTATTTTGGGATTGACCCGATGTTCGTACGGATCGCGTTGCTGGTGCTGAGCCTTGTGAATGGGGTTGGCGTCGTGATCTACCTGGCGCTCTGGCTGATTGTGCCCAACGAGGGCAGCCCGAGCGAAGGGCGCGCCACGGTGGGCGAGGCCGTAGATGAGATGCGGCTTTATGTCGAGAATCTTGTGGCCCAGATCCGGGCCGCTTTTACCCGGTAAGACCAATTACGCTTGATGATGCCGCATTCTTGTCATTCCGAGCGCAACGAGGAATCTGAGCGGGCAGGATAAGACCCTTCGCTGCGCTCAGGGTGACAGGCATGCCGTATCTTCAAAGGTAATTGGTATAAGACCAGCGAACTGGCGTAACCCTGCCAGGTTTTACACAATCTATGGCTGCGGTATAGTGAAGGGGTGCAGCACACTGCCCCCCTTCGCTGTGTTGATGAAGGAACGAACGATGCCCACTGAGCGGGTGCGGGTTTTGCCTTTGGCCGAGTTGCCAGTTGGGCAGATGGCCTACGTTGATCTTGATGGCCTACCAATTGCGCTCGCCAATGTGGACGGGACGATCTACGCCTTTAGTGATGCCTGCCGCCACGAAGGTGGCCCCCTGTCGGCGGGGTTGCTGATTGGCGCTACCGTCACCTGCCCCTGGCACGGCTGGACGTACAATGTATGCACTGGCAAGAGTATTGTGCCACCAGTTGGGATCCGCATCGCCACCTACCCGGTGATCCTGGCGGATGATGCGATTTATCTTGAGCTTGATTGGCCTGATGGGCCTGTATAGATTGACATCCGTTATAACGGTGGGGTAAAGTATCCAGACATTCGCCCGCCGTCAAGGAGTCTGGTATGGCATCGATCGCCCTCAACCAGCGTCACCTCGAAACTCTCAGTCAGTTGCTCATTGCAGGGGGCCACCACAGCGTCTCCGAGTTGCTCACTGCTTCACTCGAGCGCCTGGTGACCTTCTGGCCTGCGAGTGCAGGCGCTTTGCTCTATGTGACGCCCTATAGTGAGACCGTACGTTTGACCGTGGGCGAACTGGATGAAGAGGCTCGCACCTTGATTGAGCAGGCGCGCCACGGTTTTGCCCGCCGAATTGATGGCAGCGAACCGATTGTGGGGAGCTATTCACTTGATGATAGCCGCGATCTGATCGAGTTGCCGCTCCAGAGTGGCGGCCAGGGGGTGGGCCTGCTCCATCTGGTGGTGGCCTCGCCCGAGGGCCAGACCCGGAACGAGAGTGCCAGCGCCTTCGATGAGGATCTGATGGTACTGTTGGTGCGGGCGATTGGTGGCGAAGCCGATAAGATCGCCATGCTGCGCCGCGCCGAACGTGATCTGCGTGAACTGCACCTGCTCTACGAAATTGGTCAATCGCTGGCGGTCAACCTCGATCTGAGCAGCCTGCTCAATGATATTAAGCTGCGGGCACCGAAGGTCGTGGGGGCCGAGCGTTGCTCGATCTTTATTCATGATCCGGCCACTCATGAACTGGTGCTTGATATTCCGGGTGAACACCGCCAGTATCGCATGCCAGCCGACCGGGGGATTGCGGGGTGGGTTGCGACCCACGGGGTGGGCCAGATTGTCAATGATGTTGAGAAGGATAGTCGTTGGTACGATGCGATCGGCCGTGAAGCCGAGTTCGTGACCCGCTCGATCTTGTGTGTGCCGATGCGGATCAACGACCGCGTCGTCGGCGTGATGCAACTGCTCAATACCCTTGATGGGCGACCCTTCACCGACCAGGATATGCAACTCTTGACGACCCTGGCGGCGCAGGCGGCGATTGCGATCGAGAATGCCCGCCTCTACCAGAGCCTCAAACAAGAGCATGAGCGTCTGCTGACCAAAGAGGCCGATGTGCGCACCGCGATCGCCCGCGACCTGCACGATGGCCCGACCCAGAGTGTCGCCGCGATTGCGATGAATATCGAGTTCATCAAGAAGTTGTTCAAGGCGATGCCCGAACGGGTGCCCGACGAACTCGAAACCCTGGCCGAACTGGTTAATAAGACCACCAACGATATTCGTACCCTGCTCTTCGAGTTGCGCCCGCTCGGTCTCGAAACCCAGGGCCTGGTCATCACGCTGCAACAGTATGTCTCGCGCTGGCGCGATCCCTCGGGCAATACGACCCAACTACGCCTTGAGGCCCCGGCCAATATGCCGCGCCTACCCCCTGATAAAGAGGCGGCTGCCTTCATTATTATGCAAGAGGCGGTCAATAACGCGCGCAAACATGCCCGCAGCGACGTGATTACGATCTACCTCTACATGGAGGAAGATACGTTTGTGGCGAGCGTGCGCGATCGCGGCAAGGGCTTCAACCTGAGCCTGGTCGAGAGTAGTTACAATACGCGGGGCAGTCTGGGCTTGCTCAACATGAAGGAACGTGCGCGGCTGATCGGGGCCGATCTGCGGATCAAATCAGATCCTGGCACGGGTACCACGGTCGAGTTGCGCATTCCTTTGTCGTAAGATGCAAAAGCCCCCCCGGCGACCTTTCGCCGGGGGGGCTTTTGGGTACGGCTAAGCGACGCTTGCGCCCATCACATCTTTGATCAACTGGGCGATCTCGGCGGGCTGGCGGGCCACGCGCACCCCGACGGCCTCGAGCGCGGTAATCTTTTCCTGGGCCGTCCCGGTGCCGCCGCTGATGATCGCACCGGCGTGCCCCATGCGCTTGCCCTCGGGTGCGGTCTGGCCGGCAATAAAGCTCACCACCGGCTTAGTGACGTGTGCGGCAATAAACTGAGCCGCCTGCACCTCGGCATCACCGCCAATTTCGCCAATCAGCACAATCGCCTCGGTCTGGGGATCGGACTGGAACAGGGCCAGCACATCAATGAAGTTGGTACCGATGATCGGGTCGCCGCCAATCCCGACAATCGTGCTCTGGCCGAGGCCGAGTTTGGTCAGGGCGTCTACGGCTTCGTAGGTGAGCGTACCAGACTTGCTGACCACGCCAACCGGGCCGGGAATGGTGATATTGCCGGGAATAATCCCAACTTTGGCCGCGCCGGGGGTGATCAGGCCAGGGCAGTTGGGGCCAATCAGGCGCACGCCACACTCTTGCACAAAGGCATAGGTGGCGACCATATCCATCGCCGGGATGCCCTCGGTGATGCAGACGACCAACGGAATCCCGGCGGCGGCCGATTCGCGGATGGCGTCAGGCGCGAACGCGGCGGGGACGTAGATCACGGCAACGTTGGCATTGGTTGCATCTACCGCCGCACTGACGGTATTGAAGATCGGCACCTGGCCATCAATTGCCATTTGCCCACCACGCCCCGGTACCACACCCGCTACCACATTCGTGCCATACGCCATCATCGCCCGCGTGTGGAACTCACCCTCTTTGCCGGTGATTCCCTGTACGAGCAGCCGCGTATCCTTGTCGATCAGAATGCTCACCTCGGCCTCCATCCGTCTACGTTGCCATTACGACACTTAGTACCCATCACCAGGCTGGGCCGTCCCGGCCTGGCCGGCTGCCTCCTGCATGATTGTGACTCCGGCACTGGCCCCGAGCCGATCCGCCCCGGCGGCGCGCAAGGCGAGCGCATCAGCCAGGCTGCGAATCCCACCCGAAGCCTTGACCCCTCGTTCGGGGCCAACCACTCGCCGCATCAATTGAATATCGGCGACGGTGGCTCCGCCACCCAAAAAGCCGGTGCTGGTCTTGACAAAATCGGCCCCGGCGCGCATCGCCAACAAACAAGCCAGGATCTTCTCGCGCTCATTGAGCAGGGCCGTCTCGATGATCACTTTGACGATCGCTCCGGCACCATGGCCTATCGCGACGACCGCAAAGATATCATCGGTGACGGTTCGCAGTTCTCCCGCCTTGAGCATCCCCACATTGATGACCATGTCGAGTTCACGCGCACCGGCGCTCACCGCCTCGCCCGCCTCGAAGGCTTTGGCCGAGGTACTGGTTGCGCCGAGCGGGAAGCCGATCACCGTGCAGACCGCCACCCCACTGTCGGCAAGGAGGTTCGCACAACGGGCGACATGGCTCGGATTGACACAGACACTGGCAAACCCGTAGCGGCGGGCCTCAGCGCACAGCGTAACAATTTGGGCAGGAGTTGCTTCGGGGCGCAGCAGGGTATGATCAATCAGACGCGCCAGGGGCGTAGTGGGGTCGGGTTGCGGGCGGGGCAACTGGCTCCCGGCAGGCAATCCATTGACTGCCGCAAGCTGTTGGGCGGCTTGCTCGATCAAGGCGTCCATCGCCGTCCCTTCGCCTATGCGATATAACCGCGCCTATTGTAGCATACTAAAGCGCGGTTTGGTGTTTTTGGTAATCCGTAGGGACGCAGCGTGCTGCGTCCGCGGACGCAGCACACTGCGTCCCTACGGATTACCTTGAGGTCACACTGCCTCTAACGCCTGCCGCAGATCGGCAATCAGGTCATCGGGGTGTTCGACCCCAATCGAGATCCGCACCATGGCCGGGGTGATCCCAAACTCGATCCGTTCCTCGGGGTCAACATCGGCGTGGGTCATCGAAGCGGGATGTTCGGCGAGCGATTCGGTACCACCCAGGCTGACCGCCAGATGGATCAGTTTGAGTGCGTTGAGCAACCGGAAGGCTTCGGCCTCGCCCCCGTGAACCTCGAACGAGATCATGCCACCGGCCCCACGGCACTGGCGCATAAACAAGTCATACTCAGGATCACTCGGGGTCAGGTGGCCCAAATAGTGGACACGGGCCACCTTGGGATGCTCGCGCAGGAAGTCGGCCACCGTGCGTGCGCCCTGGCTCTGGGCGGTCATGCGTACCTTTAGGGTTTCCAGGCTGCGCAAGAGCAACCAGCCCGTATGTGGCCCGGCCATCGTGCCCATGATCGTGCGCATCACCCGCACCTGGTTCATCAGTTCCCGGCTGCCCAGGCAGACCCCGGCGATCACGTCGCTATGCCCGCCAATGTATTTGGTCGCCGAATAGATCACCAGGTCGGCCCCGTGCTGCAACGGCTGCTGCCAGAGTGGCCCCAGGAAGGTGTTGTCTATGGCGGTGATCACGCGGCGCTCGCCCCCAAGGCGACTGGCTAAGGCCGCATAGGCAGCAATATCTACCAGGGCGTTGGTCGGATTGGCCGGGGTCTCGATATAAACCATCGCTAAACGATCATTCAGACCCCGACGGCGCAACTCCGCCTCGGCCTGTTCCGCCGGGGTGCCAGCCTTGAAGCCAACCACGACCACCCCAAATTGGGGCAAGATATGCTTGAGCAGATAGTCGGTGCCGCCGTAGACCGGGTCGCTGTGCAGGATGACATCACCAGGGCGCAAAAAGGTCAGCATGGTCGTGCTGATCGCGGCCATGCCACTGGCAAAGACCGCCGCCGCCTCGGCTTCGTCCCAGAGCGTCAAACGATCCTCCAACACCTCCAGGTCGGGATTGTTGAGCCGACTATAGATGAGGCCCATCTCCTCATCGGGGCGCTGCTTGCGCAGGCCATAGGCCAGTTCGAAGAACGACTTGCCATCTTCGGCGGTCTTAAAGACGAAGGTCGAAGTCTGGAAGATCGGACACTTGATTGCACCCTCCGAGAGCGCTGGCTTATAGCCGTAGCTCATCATCAGGCTTTCCGGTTGGAGCGGATGCCCATCAAGGTAGCCATCGGGTTTACGGGTAGGCATGTAGGGCCTCCTTAAAGGGGTTGTTATCGATTGTTATCGGGGATGGGGTAGGGGCGCAGCGCGCTGTGTCCGCAGACGCGGACGCAGCACGCTGCGTCCCTACCAATCAATGCGTTCGGGGTGACAACGCAGGCTGCGCAACAAACAGTGCGATCGGTCGCACTGGCCTGCGGATTGCGCAGCAGGTGGGCGTGGGAGTACATGGTACTCCCACTACCCCCCCGTGGGAGGCAATGCCACCAGGCATTGCCTCCCACCTACAACCGCTCAAAACGGGCCTGGAAGAAACGCAGGTAGCGTGGTTCGTAGGTCATGCGCAGGCCGCGGGTGGCACTGCGTTGGTCATACACGGCTTTGACCGACTCGGCGACGACGTCCATGTGGGCCTGGGTATAGACCCGGCGCGGAATGGTCAGGCGGGCCAGTTCGAGTTTGGGGTAATAATGGTCGCCGGTCTTGGCATCACGTCCGGCACTGGCGATCCCGCGTTCCATGGCCCGAATGCCCGCATCAAGGTACAGCTCGGCCGCCAGGGTCTGGGCCGGGAACTGATCCTGGGGCAAATGCGGGTAGAACTGGCGCGCATCAAGGAAGATCGCGTGGCCGCCCACCGGTTGCACAATCGGGATGGCCCAATCGGTCAGCAGTTCGCCTAGATAGCGCACCTGGCCAATCCGTGAGCGCACATGGTCATCCTGCACCGACTCTTCAATGCCGAGCGCCAGCGCTTCCATATCGCGCCCAGCCATGCCACCATAAGTATGCAAGCCCTCGTAGACCACAACCAGGTTACGGGCCTCGTCATACAAATTGTCATCGTTGAGGGCCAGCCAGCCGCCAATATTGACCAGACTGTCCTTTTTGGCACTCATCCAGGCCCCGTCGGTATAATCACAGAACTCGCGCAGAATCTGGGCGATGCTCTTGTTGGCATAACCCACTTCGCGCTCTTGAATAAAGAAGGCGTTTTCGACCATGCGTGTGGCATCCAGGAACAGCTTGATCCCATGGTGGTCGCAGAGTGCCCGCAAGGCCCGGACGTTGGCCATGCTCACAGGTTGCCCGCCGGCCATATTGACCGTCCCGGCCAGACTCACATAGGCGATCTGCTCGGCCCCTTCCCGCTTAATCAGCGCTTCGAGTTTCTCCAGGTCAATGTTGCCCTTGAACGGGTGGAGATTGAGCGGGTCGTGGGCTTCGTCAATGATCACGTCTACAAAAATGCCACCGGCCAACTCTTGGTGCAAGCGGGTGGTTGTAAAGTACATATTGCCGGGCACGAACTGGCCGCGCTTGATCGCAATCTGGCTGATCATATGCTCGGCCCCGCGCCCCTGGTGGGCCGGCACGATATGGCGATAGCCGTAAAACTTTTGCACGGCGGCTTCTAAGCGGTAGAAGCTGCGGCTCCCGGCATAGGCTTCGTCGCCGATCATTAGGGCGGCCCACTGGCGGTCACTCATGGCACTCGTGCCACTGTCGGTCAAGAGGTCAATGTAGACCGCATCCGAGTGCAGCAAAAACGTATTGTAGCCCGCCTCTTCCAGGGCCTGCACACGCTCCTCGCGGCTGGTCATGCGCAGCGGCTCGACCATCTTGATCTTCCAGGGCTCGGCCCAAGAGCGGCGGCCAAACTGTTGGCCCATCGTGCGTGGGGTCTGCTCATCCATTGTGGTTTCGCCTCCTTGCGATTGGATGCGGGCGATCTTCATCGTCGCCCTCTCCTTGAGTGTAGTGCGCCTAGTATACGCGCTCGTAACGATCTGATGACTGGCAGGGATAAGGGCACAACCTGGAGGATCCGGGGCGTGGTCGTCGCGACGATAGGTTTTACGCTACAATGTCGTACATTCCATTGGTCACGTGGTTGCCATAGGGAGCCAGGCTGTCATGAACATCTTCGAGATCACGATCCAACGCAAGAATGGCGACACGTGGCCGGTCATTGCCGAGCAAAGCACGGCTGATCGACTGACTCCGCAACGGAGCGAAGGCCAGCTCGCAATTGATGCGCTGCAGCTGCGCGAGTTGGAATTTGACGCCCTGGCCTATGGTCGTGCCCTTGGTGCCGCGCTCTTCCACGGGGTCATCGGTGATGCGTTCCGCCGTGCCCTGGCTCAGGCCGAAGATCGCCTGCGGGTACTCCTTTTTGTCGAGGCCCCGGATTTGCTTGGGCTGCGTTGGGAACGTTTGTGTGCGCCGATTGATGATGAGTGGCAACTGCTTGCGACCAGTCAGCGCGCCCCCTTTTCACGCTATCTGCCGAGCCTCACCGACCGGCGCTTTCCGCCAATGGGTCGCCAGGATCTGCGCGCCCTGATCGTTACCTTTAGTCTGTCAGCCGACAATCTCTATCAGCTTCCGCAGTTTGATGCTGTGGCGGCCTATCAAGGAGTCCAAGCCGCCCTCGGGAGCATCCCCGCGACGGTACTTGCCAATAGCCCTGGGGCCGCCGGCCCGCCGACCCTTGATGAGATCTGTGTGCGCATTACCGCCGAACCCTATACGGTGCTTCATATCGTCTGCCATGGCCGGGCCTTGCCCAATGGCAAGAGCGCCCTCTTTACTGGCTGATCCTGCTGATCCCACCGCTGTCGAGGCGGTCTCGGACAATCGCTTGTTGGAGCGGCTCGGCGCATTGCAGGGCGCACGCGGCTTGCCCCGACTGGTGTTCCTTGCCGCCTGCGAGAGTGCCAGCCCTGATGCTGACGCGGCCTTTGGCGGTCTGGCCCAGCGCCTTGTGCGCGATCTGGGCGTGCCCGCCGTGGTTGCCATGGCCGACAAGGTGGAAGTCACGACCGCCAATGCGCTTGGCTCGGCCTTCTATGCCCGCCTGATCGAACACGGCGAGGTTGACCGTGCCCTCGTTGAAGCGACGGCGGGCCTCGCCGAGCAGGGCGATGTGATGGTGCCGGTGCTCTTTAGTCGCCTCGGCGGACGAGCGATCTTCAGTGAGGCTGCCGACCGGGTTCTGAGTAGCACCGAGATCAACACCGGGCTAGAGCGCCTTCAACCCTTGCTGGTGGCGCGTGCCCCCGTGCTGCTGACCGAACTCGAACGGGCCGCGCTGGTCTTGCGTCGCACCCTCGAGGTTGACCCGAGCGCCCTGGCCCCCGAACTACGGCGCGAACGCATGCTCGCCCTCGAAACGGTTGACGCCCTCTGCGCCGAAGCGACCGAGCTACGATTTGTCGATCTGGCGGCGGGCAAAGCGCCGCCAAGCTACGATGATCGCTGCCCTTTTCCGGGGTTGCGCGCCTTTGCCTCTAGTCTGCGCGCCTTCTTCTTTGGGCGCGAGCCGCTAGTGCAACGACTGCTGGAGCGCATCAACGCCCACCCCGCGCTGGCGGTGCTCGGTGCAAGTGGCAGTGGCAAGTCGTCCGTGGTCTTCGCTGGCTTGGCACCTGCCCTAGAGGCGCGGCAGCCCGGGTTGCGGGTGCTCAGCCTGACCCCGGGTGCCCAGCCCATGGAAAGTTTGCGTGCCGCCCTTGCGCAGCCGACCGAGGGTGATCCGGCCAGCGCAACCTTGCTGATCGTGGACCAGTTCGAAGAGGTCTTCACCCTCGGTGCCGATGACGCCGAGCGCCAAGCCTTCTTTGCAGCCCTGCTGGATCTCCCCGCTGCTTACAAGTTGGTGCTGACCATGCGGGCCGACTTTTGGGGCGAGGTTGCCCCCTACCCGCAGCTGCGCACATTGATGCAGACCCACCAGGAGTTGGTCGCTCCGATGAGTCCCGACGAGTTACGGCGAGCCATGGAGTTGCAGGCGGTGGCGGTCGGCTTGCGTTTCGAAGCCGATCTCGCGGCCCAAATTCTTGATGATGTGCGCGGTGAACCCGGCGCGATGCCCCTGCTTCAGCACGCGCTGCAAGAGTTGTGGCAGCGGCGGCGCGGGCGCTGGTTACGGTCAGCTGAGTATCGGGCCATCGGTGGTATCCATCAGGCGATTGCACACACTGCCGATGCGATCTACAGCGCTGCCACTCCACCCGAACGCGAGCGGCTGCGCGATATTTTTGTGCGCCTCACCCGGATCGACCGTGCCGATGCAGGAACCGAAGAGCGCCGCGATACGCGGCAGCGCGTTGCCTTCAGCGAGTTGGTGCCCGCCGGCATGCCCTCGGCCCCGGTGCGCGAATTGGTGCGCCGCCTTGCCGATGCCCGCCTAGTCGTTACGGGCGTGGCAACTAGTGGTGGTGAAACGGTCGAAGTCGCCCACGAGGCGCTGATCCGCTCGTGGCCGCGCTTGCGTAGTTGGCTCGAAGAGGATCGCCAGAGTCTGTTGCTGCGTGATGCGATCCGGCAGGCGGCCCTGGAGTGGGCCAGTACCGAACGAGATGAGGATCTGCTCTTTCGGGGCAGTCGCCTTGATGATGCGTTGGCACATAGCCGCTTACCGCGTTTTGCGCCCAACGAACTGGAACAAGCCTTCCTTGATGCGGCGACCGATCTGCGCGCACGGGAGGAAGCGGCGCGTGATGAGCAGCAACGCCGCGAGTTGGCGCAGGCCCAGGCCCTTGCCGAAGAACAGCGGCAACGGGCCGAAGAGAGTACCGCAGCGGCGCGCCAACTGCGCAGTCGGGCGGTCTTTCTGGCCGGGGTTGCCGTCGTCGCTCTTGTCGCCATGGTGGCTGCCGGCCTCTTTGGGGTGCAGTCGCGGCGCGCCGAGGCCCGCGCCGAAGCGAGTGCCGCCGAAGCGCGGGCGCGTGCCCTGACCGCGAACGCCCGCGCTGCGCAGGTCTTTGGCCAGCCCGACCTGAGCCTCGCCCTTGCCGTTGAGGCGGCACGTAGCGAGCCGCCCCTGCCCGAGAGTTTCAATGTGTTGGCCTCGGTCGCTGAGAACGCCGCCCGCTGGCAATTCCAGGCCGGAGCGGCGGTGCGCAATGTCTTCTTTATGCCGAACGGCCAGATGCTCGGGATCGCGCGCCAGATCTCTAGCCCGAGCGGTGTGGCCTTGCTCACACCCGAGGGCCAGCCGGCTGACTTCGGCCTTGGCCCAATCGCCGATCCCCGCACCGGAAGCCTCAATGTTGACTACCTCTCGCTGGCCGCTCTTAGCCCTGATGGGAGCACCCTGTTCGCGTATTACGAGAATTTCGCGCAGGATGATAGCTCTGGCGCGATCCTCTGGAGCCTGAGCGGCGGCACCGTAGTCAGCGACCTGGAGCAACTTCTGTTCGGCACACCGACCCACGCAGTCTTCCACCCCGCCGGCCAATGGGTCATCGTGGCCCTGTCGGATGGTCGCCTGGTACAGATCGACGTGACGACTCACCGCGTCGTCGGCACGTTCGCCACGGTCGCCGCCGTCGAGGTGCCGCCTGACGGGCCGTTCCCGGCGGCGGGATCTCAGTTTGTGGGCCTCGCGGTGAGCCCCGACGGTGCGACGGTCGCCGTGCTTCAGAACACCGGGCACGTGGAGTTGCTACGCTACGCCGATGGCACTGCGCTGACGATTCTAGAGGAGCCGGGCCGCACCACGGATCCGAAGCCCTTCAGCGGGCTCGCCTACAGCCCCGACGGTACCCTCCTGGCCTCGGCGGGATCGGGCGGGGCGGTGCGCGTCTGGCGACCCGGCGAGGAGGGTGCGTCACCTATGCTGCTGAGCCACGCCGATGCGGTGAGCGCCCTGGCCTACAGCCCCGACGGTGCTCTGCTGGCGGTGGGCCGCATTGATGGCCTCATTCAGTTGTGGGATCTCGCCTCGGGCGTCGAACTGCGCCGCTACGTCGGCTACCGAGCCGCCATCAGCGGCAACTCCGCCGTCAGTGCCCTGGCCTTCCATCCCAACGGACGCGCCCTACTCTCGGGTTCCACCGATGGGAATGCGCGACTGTGGGATATCAACAGCGGCTTCCTCGTCGCCGACCTGCGCGGTGAGCCGCTTGACGGCTGGCAAGGCCCCGGTGTTGCGCAGGTGGCCTTCTCAACCACCGACAACTTGCTCATACGCGACGAAACCGGTCGGGCGCGGCGCTGGGCTCCCGCGAGCGCCGAAGTGGGCAGCCTACTCGATCTCGCTAGCGCCCAGGTCGTCGCACTGAGCGCTAGCGTCCCCCGTGCGCTCAGTTACGATCCCGAGCAGAACGAACTTCAGGTCTGGGATACTGACCAGGCCGCCTTGCTGGCCAGTTTCGTGGGCGACAGCACACCCTCCGATGCGAGATTCGGTACGCCAAGTATGTGGATCTTCCCCGACGGCGAGCGTTTTGTAATCGCCCAGTTCGACGGCCAGATGCTGTTACGCTCGCTGAGCGACGGCACGGTGCTGCACGAGTTGTGCATGGCGACTGACGATGGCTGGCTACCGTCAGTCGGGTTCGCACGCCTGGTGATCAGTGCCGATGGAGCCATCGCTGCGGCAACCGGCGACAAGGTCGAGGTGACGACCGTGGACTTAATGTTCACCTCCGAGTTGATGGTCTGGGATCTGGCGAGTGGGCGGCTCGTGCTGGGTCTGCAGATCAGCGACGCGACAACCACCTCGGCGCTGGCGATCAGCCCGGACGGCGCATTGATCGCCACCGGGATGGGCGACGGCAGCGTGAAACTCTGGCGCACGCGCGACGGTACCCTGGTCCAGACGTTGCTCGGTCACGTGGGGCCGGTGAGCAGCGCGACCTTCAGCCCCGATGGGGCCATGCTGATCACCGGGAGCTCTGACCGCAGTCTGCGCCTCTGGGATCTGGCGAGCGGCAGTGAGCTACGAGCGATCAGCACCGCCCCGCGTATCCCCTCGACTCTCGCTGTCAATACGGCCGGCGACCGTCTGCTGGTCGGCGACACCTCGGGTGGCGCCAGCCTCTGGCGCATCGAGAGCGGGCAAGCCCTCGTGGACTGGACCCTCGCCAACCGTGCCGTAATCGAGTTGAACTGCCAGCAGCGCGAGCGGTATCAACTCGAACCTTGCATCGCCACGTCCGCCACAGCGGCGACTGCGGTGCCATAACCCACCTGTTCGCCCGCGCCCACCACAGCACGCCTAACCACAGGGAACCCTGTGGCTAGGCGTGCTGCTGGCTGGTTGCGAGGGTTATCCGAGGACGGGTTGGGCAGGATCTTCCCTGACGTTGACAGGGTAAGTCTGACTCGCCATGCACAGTTCGCCTGCTACTCGCAGGCTGCTGCTGTCCTTATACTTGATATACGTGATCCCACCAAAAGTTAAGGAGTACGACTATGCTTAATTTCATTTTATGGCTTCTGTTCGGGGCTCTTGTCGGATGGCTGGCGAGTCTGGTGATGCGAACGGATGCCCAGCAGGGCCTGTTGTTGAACATCGTTGTTGGTGTTGTTGGCGCGTTCCTCGGTGGGTTGGTATTCAGCTTTATGGGAATCGGCGGTAGCAACATCAACTCGAACGATTTCAGCCTGAGTGCGCTGCTGGTCTCGTTCGTCGGGGCGATTATTTTGCTGGCGATCGTCAATCTGACCCGCCGTGGGACGGTGCGCTAGCGCTGGGCGGCCCACCCCGTAGCTGCGAAGCATGGGCGTGGGCCGCACAGACGCTTGGGCGCGTAATCAACGTAACGTGTTAGAGAGGTGTCATGATGGTGCGTATGCAGCAGTTCAGCGTCGAGGATGCCGATCGCATCGGTACGGCGCTTGGCATCGATTGGCAGCAGGTCGATCTGGAGCAGTTCCGGCGCGGGCTAGAGGTTGAGCTCGAGCACGGCATGCGCGACCCGGAGACGAACGTCACGGGTGACGATCCCAACCTGACTGGCAAGATCGCGTGGGCGCATCTCAAAGAGTATCCCGACTACTACACACGGCTCGATAACCTGGAAGCTGAAGCAGAGGTGTACTGGAAGACCCGGCGCTGAGCTATTAGCCGACGTAATGCAGTATGGTACAGGCGCAGCGGGGTGCTAGCTAGTTACGACTGCGCCTTTATGAAAGGATGCAAAATCATGGGTAATGAAACTGAGCGTGCAAAAGGCAAAGTGACCGAGATCAAAGGCACGATGAAGGAAGGCGTCGGTAATCTGATCGGTGACGAGAAGATGGAGGCCGAGGGCCACGTTGAGAAGGTTGAAGGCCAGGCCCGCCAGACTGTGGCGAAGGCGGGGGAGCAGGCCAAAGGCATCAGTGAAGAGATCGGGGGCAAAGTTGATGGCCTCGTTGGGAGTCTGATCGGTAACGAGCAGATGCAAGCGGAAGGCAAGGCGAAAGAACTGAAGGGCAAGGGCCGCCAGAAGGCGAACCAGTAGGCCCAAAGCCTACGATGCCACAGTAACCTGCATGTGTTAAGGTCGCGCTTCACCGTATGATCGAGGCGCTCGACCGGGCGCATGCCGATACCTCACCAACCTCTTTGCGAGCGTCTAGAATGCGGCGATCCACCTGTACCCCCCAACAGGTGGATCGCCGCATTCGTGTGTCCGGAGGTGCGTCTGTTACGCAGCACGGAGCCGCAGCGCCCCCCATTGTCATGCCGAGCGCAGCGAGGGGTGACAATGGGGGGGGGGCACAAGCCCCCTCCACATCCAGGGCTGTTGCAAAGTACTGCTGGCAAACGTTGGGGCACGCTTCCCCGGCGGCTCATGAACTTTAAGAATTAAGTCCGGTATAGCCTGCGCAGGCAGGCTTTGCTTCCCATAGCCGCGGCTTGCACCCCCCCGGCACGGGAGTGTCGCTTGGTTTGCCAGCTTTATCTTGCAACGTCGTGGGGCGAGTCCTAGGTTTTGATGGGCTGTGGCGGCTACGCCGCCACAGCCCATCAAAAAACGATGTGGTGCGGCGCCGCCGCACCACACCCTGCCGCCGGAGGCGGACTTTGCACAAGCCCTCCCACATCCTTAACGCCTTGCCCCAAATGGATACGGTTCGGTATAATGACGCGTGGTTGTGACGCCTACATATTTCCGGTGCTGCACTCGTGGTACCGTTGACTGTTTAGGATTGGTGTGGACAATCTCGATTCGCGGAGGCCGGTGTGGCGCGGCGATGCCTGGGCGGCGCGGTTCACTCTGGCCCTGATTCTGTTGCTGGCCCTGGCTTTCCGTAGCCTGAGCCTGACCGATTGGGATGCTGGTACCGGCCAGCATCCCGATGAGCGCTTTTTCGCCGATGTCACCTCGACGGTGCGCCTGCCAGCCAGTCTGCCCGAATTGTATGACTCGGCGCGCGCGCCACTCAATCCGCGTAGCTACCAGCAGTTCCCTTTCTTTGCCTACGGACCACTGCCGGTACTGCTCACCCGTTTTACGGCGGTGACCCTGACCCCGCCCGAGGCCCTGCCCGCCGAGGCCCCGCGCCTGAATGGGCCGCCGCAACGCGGTCTTAACCCCGAACGCCCGACCGAGCCCCAAACCGATTTTGGTGAGCTAAGCGCCAATCCTGAACGACTCTTGCCGCGTCCCCCGTTGCTCGGGTCGATCTTCAACCCCGAAGGTCGTAACCTGACCACCTATGGCGAGATCCAAAAGGTCGGGCGTGGCCTCGCTGTGCTTTTCGATCTTGGTTCGGTTATCCTGGCCTATCTGATTGGTACTCGCTTGGTCAACCGACGGGTTGGTCTGCTGGCGGCCCTGCTCTATGCGCTGGCCGTGATGCCGATTCAGCAGAGCCATTTTTTTGTTGATCCGATCTTCTCGGCCTTCTTTTGTATGCTCGCCCTCTATTGGGCCGTGCGTGCCGCCCAGGGTGCCAGTTGGCCCGCCTATGCGCTGCTCGGCCTGAGTATTGGGGCCGCGATGGCGAGCCGGATCACGCTGGCGACCCTTGGCGGGGTGGCAATCGTGGCCGGGTTTGTCACCGCTTGGCAGTACGCCCAGACAACCGGCCTGCCGCGCTTCGGGACGCGCTGGTCCGTGGCCTTCGGGCGCTGGTTTAGCCGCGAGTTGCCCCTGCTGGTGCTTGCTGGGACACTCACGCTGCTCAGTTTTCGGACCCTGGCTCCCGATGCCTTTATCGGTTCGCGTCCCGATTCGCCTTTCCTGACCAGTTCGTTCACGTTTTTGCAGGGCGCGGGTTTCCTTGATGTGCGTTTGGAGCCGCGTTTTGTCACCAGTATGACCTCGGTGCGCAGTCTGGTTAGTGGCGAAGCCGATTTTCCACCCTCGCAGCAGTGGGTCGGGCGTACGGCCTATCTCTTCCCCTGGATCAATATGGTGCGCTGGGGCATGGGCCCGGCCCTGGGCCTCGCCGCCTGGATCGCCTTCGCGGCCTTCCTCTGGCTCGCCGTGCGCCGCATGCTCTGGCCTGAACGATTTTTGTCTGGTGGCGACCCTGCCCCTCCCCTCCCCCTCGGCGGGGGGAGGGGAGCCGCTGCGCAGCCGGACGCGCCGTTTGGCGACCCTGCACCTCAGCCCTCGGTTGAGGGCGACCCGCTTCCCCCCCTCCCCCAGCCCCTCCCCCTCGGCGGGGGGAGGGGAGCCGGAGCCGCTTCGCAGCAAGATGAGCGGTTTGGTGACCCTGTACCTCAGCCTTCAGGAGGCGCTCAGCCTTCAGCCTTCAGCCTTCAGCCTTCGGCTTGGCCCCTCGCCGCCTGGATCAGTTTCTACTTCCTCTGGCAGGGCAGCCAGTTTGCGATCACGTTGCGCTACCTGCTGCCAATCTATGGGGCGCTCTGTGTGTTTGCGGCCTGGGGCCTGCATCGGCTCTGGCAACAGGGCCGCCGCGATCTTGGATGGGCTAACCGGCCCGGTCTGCCCTACTGGCCCCCGCATCCCCTGCGCGGCAAATTGTTGCTCGCGACGCCTATCTTCGTCGTGCTGCTGACCTTCGGCTGGGCCTATGCCTTCACCCGCATCTATACCCTGCCCCATTCACGGGTCATGGCCGCCCAATGGTTCGCCGACAATGCGAATCCCGGCTCACACGTGATCTTTGAGCGCTGGGACGATCCGCTGCCCCTCCAAGTCACCCAGGCTCCCTGGGGCTTGATCTTCGAAGGCATCGTCAGTGAACCGTATGCCGAAGACGAGCCGCTGAAGTATTTTGGGGGCGTTACGGCCAATGGCGATTACGTCGAAGGGCTGCTCAATCAGCTTGATCGCGCCGACTATATCACCCTGACCAGCAACCGGGTCTATGACAGTACCTCGCGCTTGCGCATGCGCTACCCGGCCCTGATGCGCTACTACGATACGCTCTTTAGCGGCGAACTCGGCTTCCGCCTCGCGGCCGAAATCACCTCCTACCCGCGTATTCTCGGTGTCCCGATTCCCGACCAGATCGCCGAAGAAGCCTTCCACGTCTATGATCATCCCCGCGTCTTGATCTTCCAGAAGACGCCGCTCTATTCGCGTGAACGGGCCGAAGCCCTGATCACTGACGAGGTACTTTGGGCCGAGGTCTATAAGTCGCCGGTGAGTATTGCCGACCGCAATCCGACCGCACTGCGCCTGACCGAGGGCCAGTGGCCGCGTTATGCCGCCGGTGGTACCTGGCGCGAACTGTTCGCCACCCCGGCTTGGGCACGCGATTTCACGCCGCTGCTCTGGTTGCTCAACCTACAACTGATCGGCCTGGCCGCGTTTGCCCTGCTCTTCCGGCTGCTGCCGCACTTGCCTGACCGTGGCTACAGTCTGGCGAAACTGCTCGGGCTGTTGATCGTCGCCTATCTGGCATGGCTCAGTGGCAGCCTGGGCAATGGGCATGGCCTGCCCGGGGCTGGCGGTCAGGCCGGAGTGGGCTGGGGGTCCTTTCCGCTCGCCTTTAGCCCGGCGACGCTCTGGTTGATCACGCTGCCGCTGCTCGCCCTCGGCGCATGGGCGGCATGGCACGAACGGGTGGCCTTGCGCAGCTTTGGACGCGAACGCCCCGCCGCGATCATCGGGGCCGAAGTGGTCTTCCTCGGCTTTCTGATCATCGGCCTGAGCCTGCGTCTGCTCAATCCTGATCTGTGGCACCCGGCCCGTGGCGGCGAAAAGCCCATGGATTTCGCCTTCCTCAATGCGGTCTTGCAAAGCGCGGCCTTCCCGCCTTACGATCCCTGGCACGCCGGGGGCCACATCAACTACTACTATTTTGGCTTTGTGCTCGTCGGCGCGCTCACCCACCTGAGCGGGGTCGTGCCGAGTATGGCCTACAATCTGGCAGTTGCCACGATCATGGCCTTGACCGCCCTCGGAGCCTGGGGCGTAGTGTACAATCTGCTTGCTGCCGCTGGCCCAACCCGCGATCAGACCCGTGAACAGCGAGCGATCATCGCGGGAGGGTTGGCCCCGGCGCTCATGCTCCTGCTTGGCAATCTGGCCCAGGCGCTTTGGTTTCTCAACGGCTATGCCGCCGAACAAGCCCCTAAGGGTCGCCCGGAATGGGCCTATTGGGATGCGACGCGCCTCGTGCCGGGTACAGTCAACGAGTTTCCCTTCTTCACGTTTTTGTTCGGCGATCTGCACGCCCATATGCTGGTCATGCCACTGAGCCTGGCGATCCTGGGGTTGGCGCTGGCCTATGCCCGCGATCCCTTGCATCAGTTGGCTCACGGTGGCCTGCGGCGGGTGCTGTTCTACGTTGGCTTGCTCGGTCTGCTCGCCGGGGCTATTTGGGCCACTAATACCTGGGACTACCCCAGTTTTGTCGGTCTGGCGGGCCTGACCATGGCCCTGGCCGGGTTGCGGGCCAGTCTCGGGCGACGTGATCTGCCCTGGCTGCTGGTCTGGATGCTCGGCCCGCCCTTGTTGATGCTGCTGGCCGGCAATCTGTTCTTTCTGCCCTTCACGGCCAATTTTGCCACCGAATCTTCGGGCCTGACCCTCTGGGTGGAAGGGTTGGCCCCGACGTTGCTCAGCCAAATTCTACTGGCCCCGCGTACGAGCATCGCCGATCTGAGTCTGCTGCACGGCCATTGGTTGCTGGTGGCGGCAACTGCGGGCCTGTTGCTGCTCTGGCGGCTTGCCGGGCCGTGGTTGGCGTTGGCGGCCAGCGGCTTCCTCGGCCTGCTCTGGCTGGCCGGGCTGGCCCTCGGTTGGCCCGCGCCCGTCCTGTTGCTCCCGGCTCTGGGGCTGGCCGTGCTACTGCTCTGGAGTTTGCGCCGTGCTCCGTACCATCTGCTGCTGCCGACGCTCTGGCTCAGTGCTGCGCTGGGTCTGTTGCTGCTGGTCGAACTGGTGGCGGTCAAGGGCGACGTGGGCCGCATGAATACGGTCTTCAAGTTTGGCCTGCATAGCTGGATGCTCTTTGCGCTGGGGCTGGCGGCGCTCATGCCCAACTTGTGGGCGGCGGGTACGGGGCGGCTGGCCCCCTGGTTGCGCTACCCCGTGCGCGGCGGCTTGGCTCTGCTCGCGGTAGCGGCGCTGGTCTACCCGCTGACCGCCACCCCCGCCCGCGCCGCCGACCGCTGGGTGCCAACCGCGCCGCGCAGCCTCGATGGGGCCGCCTTTATGCCGCTGGTCAACGAGGCCCAGCATGGCGTCGGCTTTTCGTTGGATGAGGACTCCGCTGCGCTAAACTGGCTCCAGCAAAACGTCGTCGGCACCCCAATCATCCTCGAAGCGCACCGGCCCTCGTACCAGTGGGCGGGCCGGGTGGCGACCTTCACGGGCCTGCCTACCCTGCTGGGATGGGAGTGGCATCAGATCCAGCAGCGCAGCGCGGTCAATGCCAGCGTGGTGATCATGCAGCGCCAGCGGGCCATTGCCGAGATCTACAATAGCCCTGATCCGGTCGTCGCCGCCGAACTGTTGCGCCGTTACGGGGTCGCGTACGTCTATCTGGGTGGGGCCGAACGGGCTAGTTACGACCCGACGGGTCTGGCCAAGTTTGCGACCATGGCCGACCAGGGCTGGCTCGCGCCGGTCTTTACGCAGGGCCAAACCACGATCTACCAGGTGCGTGTTCCCGGCCCGCCCGGTGTGCTCACCAACGACATGCGCATCCAGGCCCCCGAGGCCAATACGCCGCCGCCGCTCATGCTCGATCAGCGGGTTGGTCAGTTGCCAGCCGTTGATGGCTACGCCTGGAATGCGTTGGTGCGCGACAACTCGTTCGCATCGGCCCTCTTCTGGCTGGTCTGGCTCTATCTGATTGGCCTGATCGGCCTACCCGTAGCCCACCTGATCTTTGGCGCTTGGCGCGACGGTGGCGCAGTCTGGGCCCGCCTGATCGGCCTGTTGATCCTGGGCTATGCGGTCTGGTTGCCAACCAGTTTCGGGATCTGGGCCTACGACCAGGGGGGCCTCATCGGTGGCCTGATCATCAGTTTGGGCGTCAGTCTGCTGGCGCTGAGTTATCTTGGGAGGACTTACCAATCCCCCACCCCCCCGGCCCCCCTCCCCCTCAAGGGGGGAGGGGGGGGCAGCGCCAAAAAGCCCAGGCTGCAGAGGTTCGACTCCCCTCCCCCCCTGAGGGGGAGGGGCTGGGGGAGGGGGTGGCAACCCCAATCCAAAATCCAAACCCTAAAATCCAACATCGTCTCGCCCTGGGCCTGCGCATCCTCCTTACCAATTTGTGGGCCAAACGCCGTGCGCTGCTCTGGGGCGAAGCGGTCTTCCTGGGTGGGTTTGTCGCCCTGGGCCTGGTGCGGGCTATCAACCCCGATTTGTGGCACCCGATCTGGGGTGGCGAAAAGCCCATGGAGTTCGGCTTCCTGAATGCGGTGCTGCGCAGCCCGGTCATGCCGCCCTACGATCCCTTCTTCAGCGACGGCTATATCAACTACTACTACTACGGCTATTTCCTGGTCTCGTTGCCAATCAAGCTTACCGGGATTGCGCCCGCGGTCGGCTTCAACCTGGCCGTTGTGACCCTGTTTGCACTGACTCTCGCTGGGGCCTTCGCGATCGGGGCCGAACTGACCCGCCGGGTGCGCTACGGTTTGCTCGCGGCGGCCCTGGTGACGCTGGTGGGCAATCTGGCCGGCTTCTTCGCGGTCGGTTGGTCACGCGGTTTCCCTGCCGTGCTCGAGGCCCTGCGCGGCGGGCTGATTGGCGTTGGCGAACGTCTTGGCGACTGGTATATCGGCCCAAGCCGGGTCATCCCTTATACGATCAACGAGTTTCCCTACTTCACGTTTTTGTTCGCCGACCTGCATCCGCATATGATCGCCCTACCGATCGCGTTGCTGGTGGTGGCGCTTGCCTACTGCGTCGTGCAGGCCGAGGCCAAGGCGTTCAGGCTCAGTCCGGCAACTGGGGCGACCATGCTCTTGCTCGCCCTCAGCCTGGGAGCGCTTGCGGTCACCAATTCGTGGGATTTTCCCACCTATGGGCTGCTCACCGGCCTGGCCCTGATTGGCGCGGCCTGGCGGGTTGGGCGCGGACGCACGGCCTGGGCCACGCGCCTGGGGGCCAGTCTGGGTGCGGCGTTGCTGGCGCTTGGGCTTGGTCTCGCCGCACTGGCGCTGTACGCGCCCTTCTTTGATCGCTACTGGGCACCGGTGGGCGGGATCGGTCTGGTGCCCTGGAGCGATGGCACCACACCTGGTGACTACCTGATTCTGTATGGCCTATTTTTGGCGGTGCTGTTCCCGGTGCTGGTTGGTGGCCTGTGGCGGGTAGTTGGCCCGGTCAACACCGAACCGCCCTTGGGTCTGGTGCTGCGCCACCGCCCCGAACCACCCGCGCCCTGGCTGGCAGCAGGCAGTCTGGTGGCCCTCATGCTGCTCGCCCTGTTCGTGCCCGATCTGGGCCTGCGGTTGGTGTTGGTCGTGCTATTGCTGGCGGGCCTGATCCTGCTGGCGCGGCGCACCCTTGGCTCGGCCACCTGGTATGGCTTGTTGCTCGCCTGGGTCGCCTGGGCCGTCTCGCTTGGCATCGAACTGATCTACATTCGTGATCATCTGGCGGGCGGCGACTGGTACCGCATGAATACGGTCTTCAAGTTTGGGTTGCATATCTGGGTGCTGCTGGCCTTGGCCGCCGCGATCAGTCTGCCCAGCCTGTTGCGTGGCCTGCGCCGGGCTGGCGGAACCACCTTGCAGGGGGCGGTCCTCGGTATGCTCGCGCTCCTGCTGGCCCTAGCCGCCTTCTACCCGCTGGCCGCCACGCCCTCGCGCATCGCCAACCGCTTCCCGGTGCAGACCGGCCCGACCCTTGACGGGATTGCGTTTATGGATCAGGCCAGTTTTAGCTACGATTGTGCGGCCTTCGGTGGCTGTATGCCCGGCATGGGTGTGGTGCCGATTGATTTGAGCGGCGACGCCGAGGCGATCCGCTGGCTGAATGCCAATCTTCAGGGTACCCCGGTGATCGTGCAGTCCAACCTGTCGTTCTATCGGGGCTATGGGATCAGGATCGCCGCCAATACGGGCTTCCCGACCGTCGTCAGCGCCTTGCACGTTAACGAGCAGCGCGACCCGGCAGCGGCGGCCCGGCGTGATCGTGCCGTCGAACGCTTCTTCCGCGACCCTGATCTCGAACAGGCCCTGCGCTTCCTGGCAACCTACCAGGTGGCGTACGTCTACGTCGGGGCGATCGAGCGGGCGATCTACCCGCCAGAAGGGTTGGCGAAGTTCGAGCAACTGAGCGGCTCGTACCTGGCCCCGGTCTTCGAGCATCCCCTGACCACGATCTACGCGGTGCGGGGCGTGCCCCCGAGTTATGCGCGCCCGTTACCCTACGATTTCAGTGGCACCCCGGCGCGGCCCGTCAACCCGCCCCCCGACCCCGACCTTGTTCCTGACAACAATTTGGCCGCCATCGAGACGGCGCAACGGGCCAATCCGACCAATGGGCCGCTCGCGTTTGGGCTGGCCGAACGTTACCGCGATCTTGGTCGGCTTGATGAGGCTGCCGCGATCCTTGAACCGGCCGCCCGCACCAATCCCAACGACCTGGGCGTCTTGCACCTCTGGGGCGACATTCTGGCCGAAGCGGGGCGTTACCGCGAAGCCGAAGAAGCCTACCTGCTTGCGGCGCAAGCCGATCCCTCGGCGGGCAACTGGAATAAACTCGGCGCGGCCCTGTTGGATTGGGGCGCGTACGACAAGGCCGAACTCGCCCTGACGCGGGCAATTACCACCGACCCGATCAGTCCCGACCCGTACTACCACCTCGGGCGACTCTTTGTGCTCCAGGGCCAACCTGCCCGCGCCCTCGAAGCGCTCAATACCTACCTGAGCCTGGCCCCTGACGGCCAATGGGCCAATGCGGCCCGCCAATTACGGGCGGAGGTCTTACCGTGAGCCTATGTTAGCTGAGGGGTGTACCATGTCGCTTTCTGAAGCCCTCTACTGTTACCTCCTCCCAGATTTGTTGGGCGTCCCGTTCCCCCCTCCCCCTCAAGGGGGGAGGGGAGCCGCACTGCAACAAAATACGCTTTTTGATGCTTCTCCCCCCTCCCCACCTGAGGGGGAGGGGGGCCGGGGGGGTGGGGGGGTAAAGGGCTGCCCTAAGCCATATTGTGCTGCTCAGTCACACAATCCAACATGGTATAAGGCATCCTGATGCTTGCTGAAGTTCTAACCTGGTGGCTCGTTGCCAGCCTCTTGGGCTTGGCGGGGGCACCACTGGCGCTCCATCTGTTTGCGGGCCTGCCTGATCGCGGCCACGCCGCGGCCCGCCCGCTTGGCTTATTGCTCAGTGGCTATCTGGCCTGGTTGCTGGCGATGCTTGGACTGGCCGCCTTCAGTGCGGGCAGCCTGGTTGCCGCCGCATTGATCGTCTTTGGGCTGGGGCTGTGGGTACTGGGTGGGCCAGGTCCCGTGCTGGCCCGCGTGCGCACTGCCCTGCCAACCCGTTGGCCTGCGCTGCTCGCCAGCGAGGCAATCTTCTTGCTTGCGCTGCTCGCGGTGGTCTGGATGCGTGCCCACGATCCCAACCCCTGGGGCACCGAGCGCCCAATGGACTTCGCCTTCTTCAATGCCGTGCAGCGCTCGGGCCTCTTTCCGCCCAACGATCCCTGGCTGGCGGGCTTCAGTCTCAACTACTACTATTTCGGCTACCTGTTGACCGGCGGCGTGGCCCTGCTCAGTGGCTTAGCCCCGGCGGTGGCCTACAATCTGTCTTTGGCCCTGATTTTTGCCATGACCGCCCAGGGGATCGCGAACCTGATTGCCAACCTGATGCTGTTGACGACGACGCCCACCACGCGCCCCAGCCGCGCCGTGCTGGCCCTCTTTCCGTTGCTCGGTGTGATCCTGGTACTGGTCGCGGGCAACCAGTCCGGGCTGCTCCAGATCGCGGTCGGTAGCGAACGGATCGTCGCGCTGAACGCTAACGAGTTGGCAACCGCACTGCAACAGTCGGCTGCTAACGAGCCGTTTGTGGTGCTGCCGGAACCAATTACGACCCCCGGTGATGCCTGGGGCAGTTTTGATAGCTGGGAGCGCCGCGATCAATGGGCCAATTTCAACTGGTG
Organism: Oscillochloridaceae bacterium umkhey_bin13; assembly: GCA_048381555.1. Taxonomy (GTDB): domain Bacteria; phylum Chloroflexota; class Chloroflexia; order Chloroflexales; family Chloroflexaceae; genus Viridilinea. The sequence continues at coordinate 12,347 of JBLWKA010000038.1, read as the reverse complement.
GTGGCCCTCGCGTTCGCTCTGGGATACCTACCCCGGCGGGGATCGCCGTTATGCAATCACCGAGTTCCCGCTTTTCAGTTTTCGTTTGGGCGATATGCATCCCCACGTGATGGCCCTGCCCTTTGGTCTGCTGGCCATGAGTATGGCCCTGGCGACGATGGTGCGGCCCGGCCTGCCCGGCCTTGCCCGCCCCGACCAGATCCGGTTGCTGCTCACGGGTCTGTTGATCGGCAGTCTCTACACCCTCAACAGTTGGGATCTGCCGGCCTATCTGCTACTCTACAGTGCCGTGCTGGCCGTGATTGTGGCCCGTGACGGTCTGCCCCGGCTGGCCTTGCTGCGCCCGCTGTTGATTGTGGTAGCGGCGGCCTATCTGCTCTTTTTGCCCTTTCACCTAACCTTTCGCTCGCTGGTGGGTTCGGCCGCACCGCTGATCGATCTACCAATCCTCGGGCGGATCACGAGCATCATTGGGCCGTACCTCGCCGAACGCACCAGTCTGCTCAACTTCGTGGTCATTTTTGGGCTGTTCTTTTTACCTGTGCTCACCATGCTTGGGCTGGCTGGACGGAGCGCACCCTCGTTTGCTGATGCGCCCGCTGGCCTGCTCCAGCGTCTGTTGCACCCGCTGAGCCTCATTCTGATCCTGTTTGGGCTTGGCCTTGCCGTTGGCTTTCCGCTGATTGGGCTGGCCGGGCTGGGTCTGTTGGCCCTGACCCGTGCCGTGGCTCTGGCTGATCAGCCCGGCCTGAGCTTTGGTTTGCTGCTGGCCGCATTGGGTTGCGCAATCGTCTTTGGGGTTGAACTGATCTACATTCGTGATGTCTTCGAAGGCTGGTCGGCTCGTTTCAATACCGTCTTCAAATTTTATTACCAGGTCTGGCTGATCTGGGGTACCCTGGCCCCGTTTGCACTCTGGTGGAGTTTGCGCTACGCCACGGGTTGGCTGCGCCCGCTGGTCTGGGCCAGTGCCACCCTGAGTGCGGCCCTATTGATTGGGGCACTGGTCTACCCCTGGTTGGCCCTTGGTGGGCTTGGGCGCGGCGAAATGCAAGGGCTGCACGGGCGCACGCCCCGCGAACTGAGCAGTGCTGGGGCTGCTTCCATCGAGTGGCTGCGCCGCAACGCCGCTCCGGGCAGTGTAGTCCTCGAAGGAGTCGCCTTGCTCAACCGTGATGCCGTCGCCAATGGGGTAGAAGCGCCGCGTTGTGGTGGCTCGTACAATCCCGAAGGCTACGGCGGTGTATCAGCCGCGACCGGTCTCCCCACGATCCTGGGTTGGCACGGGCACCAGGTGCAGTGGCGTGGCGGCGACCCCTTGGCCCGCGCCGAGCTTGAACCACGCTGCAGCGACGTAGACACGATCTATCGCAGTCCTGACCCGACCAGCACCCGTGCCTTGCTCGAACGCTACAACGTGCGCTACATCTACCTCGGCGGCCTCGAACGCGCCACCTACCCACCCGAAGCCCTTGCCAAATTCGATCAACTTGGCGAACCGGTCTTCGCGCAGGATGAGGTGACGATCTATCAGGTGCGGTAAGGCCGCAGCGTGCTGCGGCCTGGGGTTTCAGGGAGAACCATGTTCTCCCTGGCTCTGCGTGCGCTGCGGTGTGTGCGCTTGTACCGGTACAGTGCTTTACGCCTCTGGCTCTTCGGCATCCGGTTCAACAGGTGGCAATGGCGACGAAAGATCGGTATCGTCGCGGAACATCGCCCCGAGCCGTTCGATCTCGCTGGGGGTCAAGTGGGTAAACTGGCCCGAGAGGATGCCCGAGATATTGCGGAAGGGGCGTCCGACGTGCATGCCGGCCCCATCAATCGTGAACTCGCGGATCTCTTTGTCGTGGGCCGAGCCACGCATCTTCAGGACGGTCAAACCACGGCGCATCTCGCCAAAGACCTCGACGTAGCGCAGCAGAATAATCGAATCGGTAATCGTCGAAATATGGGCTTCGGTGACCGATGAACCACCGAGCAACGTCGGGGTGGTGGATGTATAGAGACCGGCCATCTCTTGGTGTTTAATAAACGAGGTCAGGCCGATCACAAATTCGCGGAAACTCTTAATCGTCGCGACCCGTTCGAGGGCCGAAAGACTATCAATTGCGACGCGCTGGGGCTTAAAGCGTTCGATCTCGCCCTGGATGGCGATCAACTGATCTTCGAGGCCAGTCACTTCGGGGTAATTACAGACCACCCGCAGCAAGCCATCACGTTCCATCTGCTCGAAGTCCACGCCCCAACCCGTGGCATTGCGAAAGAGTTGGTCGCGGCTTTCTTCGAAGGCAAACAGCAACGAGCGTTCGCCGCGCACGGCACCAGCCGCCATAAAGGCGGTAGACATCAGGGTTTTGCCGGTACCGGTTGCTCCACTAATCAGAATGATCGAGTCGCGGAAGAAGCCACCGCCACACATGCGATCCAGTTCGGGCACACCCGACGTGATCCGCACATTCGAGGAGCGCTGCTTCAGTTCGATTGCTGAAAGGGGAATGGCCACAATCCCCTGGCCGGGAATAACCGTGAACGGGAAACTGCCCTTCTGGTGTGACGTCCCCCGAAACTTCAGGATCTCGACCGTGCGGCGACGTTTTTCGTCTTCGAGCAGATTGCGCAGAATAACCACATCATCGGCGACAAACTCCTCGACGCCATAGCGTCCGATATCGCCATACTCTTGGGCGCGTTCGGCGGTGATCACGGCGGTCACATGCAGCCGTTTGAGGGTGGTCACAATCCGGAACAGTTCGTTGCGCACCACGCGGGTATCGGCCAGGCGGGTAAAGATCGCGCCGAGGCTATCCATCGAAACGCGGGCCGCATTGGTACGTTTGACCGCATGTTCGATCCGGGCGAGCAAGGCCCCCAGATCGTAGGTACCCATCACCATCAGGTCATCATCGGCCTGGGGCGAGGCATCCACAAAGGCCCAGCGGCCATCGGCTTCCCAGACGGCAATATCCCAGCCAAAGCCGAGCATATTGCGGCGCAGATCATCAGGCGATTCCTCGAAGGTGACAAACACACCGCCGGCCCCAGCCATTACCCCTGCCGCCAAAAACTGGGCGGCAAAGACCGTCTTGGCACTTCCGGCCGTTCCCGAAACCAGGGTCGTGCGACTACGCGGCAGGCCCCCGTTCGCGATATGGTCAAAACCAGGGATCCCGGTAGGCAAGCGATCAATCGCTGATATCTCTGAGTTCAACATCGTACCTTTTGACTTACGATCAGATGGTGCGAAACCGGGTTGGTCTTAGCTGATGGGTGGCAGATTCAAGGCCGCGAGCAGTTCGGCGGGATCAGCCCCAAGATCGCCAATAATGCGGCGGGTCGGGGCGGGTTGCTCCTTGATCAACGTGGGCGTTGCGAGGATCTTCCGCTCCTCGGCAAGTTGCGGATCGCTCAGCACATCCGTGATAAACAGGTCGCATTCATAGCTTGCCAACTCGCGGTCACAGATCTGGCGCAAGGTCGCAACAGCCCGTTCGGCACGGGGAGTACGACCAGCGACGTAAAGATGGAGGACAATTTTCACCACAATGGCGCTCTCGCTGCCTCGCAGGAGGCGTGGTCGCGGGTTTCTCGCTGTGACAGGTTCACCGGGGACACGTTCAAGCGGTCTGAGGCAGCATAGGCATGGGCGTTGGATCGAGGCCGATCATCAGGCCACCTAGATCTAATGATACCAAAAGAATCCCACCCGTGTTGCGGGCTTAGTCGTGATCATCAGCACGGGGTGCGACATCAAGGGGCGCGTGCTGGCGATACGCCGTCGCAAGGTGGCCCATCAATTCGAGTACGAGCAAACGCCCTTCTTCCAGGTAGGCTTGCTGTTTGATCGGCGTCGCGTCAATGCTTGCGGCACGGACGGCGGCAAGGTGGACTTCAACCACATCACGGGGGTTGGCGAGCCAGCGGGCCATTCGCTCACCAAGTTCGCGCAGGCCACTATCGGTCTGGCCATCGGGCTGGGCACGGCGGCGCACGGCTTCATCAAGCACGTTGGCGTAGATACGCACGGCTTCGTGATAGGCAGCGGGCTGACGTTGGCGTAATAGATTGGTCGGCAGACTACGCTGGGCGGGTGCTTCGCGTTGCGAGATCCGGTTCACGCCCCGCATCTCGCGATCCCGGGCGGTCAGTTGGTCCCGCAGCGCAGCCGCCTCGGCCGCGATCTGGGCCATCTGGCGCTGCTTGGTAACATTGGTATGACTAACTACCAGGCCGGGACGTTCGCCACGCAACGGCACGGCCCGCAGGACGAACCAGCGTTCTTCGTCGGGCGAGTGGCAGGGGTATTCGATTTCGAAGATCTGGCTCCGCCCGGCGAGCACATCACGCATGCCAGCGACAGCGGGCAGGGCTTCGTCGGACCATGGCCCGGCTGCGCCACGACAGACATCAAAATAGTTGACCCCGATCCCGGTGTACAGCAGGTCGGGATCGCCATTCTGGCGCGCAAAGTCGCACCAGGCATCGTTGACTGCGATGATCGTGCCACTGGCATCAAGCACCGCAACATGCACACTGAGCGAATTGAGGATCGCCCAGTTGAAGGCTTCGGCATCACGCAAGGCCTGTTGGGCCCGGCGGTACTCGGTAATATCCCGTAACGAGATCAGTTGGGCCGATGAGCCTTCCCATTCGGTGTCAACCACCCGCATCTCGGCCACCTGAATCCCCCCGGTAGGCCGGAGCAGATCGATCTCGGCGCGTTCGCCCCGCAAGACCGGAAACCCAAACACATGGCCGATCAACTCGCGATCATCGCGCCCCAGGATCTGGCAGGCGACCGGGTTGGCAAACCGTACCCGGGCCTCACCGTCCACAACAATAATACCGTCGGCGTTGCCGTCAACGATCTGGCGTAACTCAAGCTCATCGGCCCCAAGTGGGGGGCGGGGGCTGTCCATGCGTGACCCAGCTACGACAATCCACCTTGTCGAAAAGTTGAAACCTCACCTACCATGTTCGCCGGACTTGCTTACCCTGTCAAGAGTGAAAACCTTCACGATCTTGGTTTGGGCAAGTTTTTGTGCAGGGTGCAGCGGCGAAGCCGCTGCACCCTGCACAACACTGGTCAGGGGCGGTACCAGCCCTCCCTTCACGATCGTGGTTCGAGGATGAGGGTTGCGACGGTATGGCGCGCAATCGCTTCATCACTCCAGAGCAAGGGCACATAGCCGCCGGCGCGCCAGATTGCGGCCATGTCGGCATAGTGTTGACTGGCAGGATGACCGCTCTGGCCGGTAGGAATGCTAATACGGGCACTGTCCCAATCACCTGGATCGAAGATCTGACGATACGAAGGGGCGTTGTAACGTGGTCCGGCTGCGGTGTGGCGCGGTACATACTGTTGATTGACCGTATCAAGATCGCCACCCATGGGCCAGGGGCCGCGATTGAAGAGCGGAGCCAGGGCCGGGGCGCTGCCCAGGGCGTGGCGCAACGTGAGGCTATGTACCTTGCCGTAGCTCCAGTGGGCCGGGTTCGGGCCAAGCTGTTCGTGTAACTCGGTGCTGGCCCGGCGCAAGGCTTCGCTCAGGATGGCATGCCAGGTTTGCCCATGACCGAGCCAGGGATCGGGCCGTTGCGGCAAGGGGGCGACTTCGATGCGAGCGATCAGTTCGGGTAGCGTGTGTTCGAGGAACCGGTTGGCGGGAATGGCTGCAAAGGCCCCCAGGCCCGCCTGGGCCAACCCGAGCGGCTCGATTTCGTGGTAGGCCAGGCGCAGCAGTTGGTAACGCAGACTGGCATAAACCGCCCCGGCAGCACTATCGGCAGTCAGGTTACCATCCCAGGCCACTAATAGATCGCGGGCGGCCTGTTCCAGCGGTTCGGTGGGGGTAAGTTCGGTGACCAGGCGGGCCAGGGCCAGCCCTGGCAACGAACGCACATCGTTATGGATGTGGGCGAAGCTGCGGGCATCGTGGGTCGGGGTGGCCGCCAATAGGGCCGCGATCCGCTCGGCCCGATAGGGGTTGGCATACTCGCCCGGGAGCTGTTCGGCTAAAGGGTGATCTGACCCGACAAGCCGATGGTTGGCGGTGACAATCATGCCCTCGGCGGGATTGAATTGGGTGGGCAACTCGTCAGTCGGGATGCAGCCCAACCATTCGTAGGCCCCATCCCACCCGGGCACGGGGGTTCGCCCATCATGGCCCGCGACTCGTACCGGGTGCAGGCCAGCCAGGGTGTAGCCGATATTGCCATGTTGATCGGCATAGACAAAGTTTTGGGGAGCGACGTCCCAATCGTGGAGCGCAGCCCGGAAACTGGCCCAATCGTGGGCACGGTTGATGCGGAAAATCGAGCGGGCGGTGTGGGGCCGCGGTTCGAGGGTGGTCCAACGCAGGGCCAGCGCCAACGGGGTGGCCGGGTCGCTCAAGTGGCGCAGTGGACTCGCCGCTGGGCCGCTCACCTCATCAATAATTGGGCCGTGATGGGTCAGCCGCACATCATGCAGCGTGACCGCCTTCTGGCCCTTCACGACGATCTCTTCGCGAATGGTTTCGATCTGCCGCCACCCGTCCTGCCAGCGATACAAATCGGGGTCGTTGGGGTGGATCTGTTCGATGTAGAGATCCTGGGTATCGGTCATGGCATTGGTGACGCCCCAGGCGATCTGGCGGTTATGGCCGATCACCACGCCCGGGAAGCCCGGAAAGGTCGCCCCAGCCACATGGTAATCGCCACCCTCAAGATGGGCCACATACCAGATGGCGGGAATTGCCAACCCCAGGTGCGGATCATCAGCCAGCAGCGGGCGGCCATTGGCACTGCGTGAACCAGCCACAACCCAGGCATTCGAACCCTGGGGCGCACTGCTGACCCCGTTAAAGCGTGCGGCCTCACTCGCCATGCGCAGCGCTGCTTCACCCAACTGGGTTGGCATGGTAACGCGGGCATTGGCGGGATAGTCGGCGTCGAGCGCTGCCGCCCGTTCCGGGCCAACCAGTTCGGCCAAACGTGCGGCAAACAGTTCGCCCATCCAATTGGCGGCCAGGCTCAACGACATCACTTTGGGCCAGACCAGCAGATCGATCAACTCCCAGGGCCGTGGTTGGATCCCCAACAGATTGTATTCGATTGGTAACTGGCGGCGCGACTGTTCCAGAAAGGCGTTGACGCCGCGCACATAGGCCGCGAGCGGGGCACGGGTCTCGTCATCGAGGTGATCGAGTTCGCGGCGGGCTAACCGGGTAAAGCCCAGCGTACGCATAAACTGGTCGGAACTGAGTGCCAGCGGGCCAAACAATTCGGCCAGTTGCCCGTGACCGGTGCGCCGATTAAGCTCCATCTGCCAGAGCCGATCCTGCGCATGCACAAAGCCCAGCGCCGCAAACAGGTCGTCGTTACTGGCAGCACGAAGGTGGGGAATGCCCCAGCGATCACGTCGCACCGTCGCCTGGGCCTCGAGTCCGTTCAGGCTGAGTTTGCCAGCGGTGCGTGGCAACGGACGACGGAGGGCCGCGACGGCACCCAGACCGGCGGCCCCCGCCGCAAGCCCCAGGCTCAACCCGATCGTGCGGGTCAAACGCGCAAACTCAAACATCGGCAGCGCCTTTCTTGCCTCATTGCAATCGATTCATACAATGCTTGTCTTTTACTCCTGCTCCCGTCGCGGGGGTAACGTGTGCCTCGTCAATGTCTCGCAGGCTTGTTGTGCCCGCCACCTCCGACCCTTACCCCAGGCCGGTGTGATACCGGGCGATAGAGCGGCAGGCTGGCAACGCACCCGCCGGTATCATGACCTCCGAAACGTAGCCCCCAAAGGGCTGAGACTGGTCAGGACGGGCTTACGGATGGCTCCATAAGCCCACGCGCTTCAGCCGTGGGTTCCTGACTTGGTTGGCTAATGGGGGACGATCATTATCTATGGTAGCAGAACACGCGCCGCGTGTCATCCCGGCGCACCCCACCGTCCCAAAACGTATGGTACACTGACACCTATTCAGCAGCCGCAACTCTAGAAACCTACGAACGCTATGGCAACCCAGAGCATCTCGTTTTATGATCGTGTTGACGGTGCACTTCACGATGATTCGCTCAAGACGGCGCTTGATCGGGCCACGACCCGGTTTATCAACAATCGGGCCGGGGCGATTGGGGCGCTGAGTGATGAGGCCAGTCTGCGCGATCAGGCTCGGGCGATTCGTGCCCACGCACTCGCCAATCTGGATCGCCTGCTCGAACAACTCGCCAGCAAGGTGGAATCCCGGGGCGGCCATGTCTGCTGGGCCTCTGATGGGGCCGAGGCCAACCAGTATATTGCCGACCTGGCCCGCAAACGGGGCGTGCGCACGATCGTCAAATCGAAGTCCATGGCCTCCGAAGAGATCCACCTGAACCATGCGCTTGAACAGGCTGGACTCGAGGTGGTCGAAACCGATCTGGGCGAGTATATTATTCAGTTGGCCGACGAAACGCCTTCGCATATTATTGCCCCGGCCATTCATAAGACCCGCGAACAGGTCAGTGCCCTGTTCGAGCAGCACCTCGGTATGGCCCCGACCACCGAAGTGCCGCCCATGATCCGCACCGCCCGTCAAGCCTTGCGCCAACGCTTTTTGCAGGCCGAAATGGGTATCAGTGGGGTTAATTTTGGGGTCGCCGAAGAGGGCGCAATCGCGATTGTCGAAAACGAGGGTAACGCCCGGCTTTCGACTAGCGTGCCGCGCATTCACGTGGCGATTATGGGTATCGAGCGGATCGTCGAAAAGTTTGACGATCTCGGGGTGATGCTTCAGGTCTTGGCCCGTTCGGCGACCGGCCAGAAACTTAGTGTCTACACGAGTGTGATTAGCGGCCCAGCCCGCCCCGACGAACCCGATGGCCCCGAAGAGTTCCATCTGGTACTGCTGGACAATGGGCGCTCGAAGATCCTGGGGGGGGCCTACGCCGAGTCGCTGATGTGCATTCGCTGTGGGGCCTGCCTGAATGCCTGTCCGGTCTATCAGAATATTGGCGGCCACGCTTATGGCGGGGTCTATTCTGGCCCAATTGGGGCCATCCTGACGCCGCTGCTCCAGCCTGATCTGCCGGATAACCACATGCTGCCCCAGGCCAGTTCGCTCTGTGGAGCCTGCCAGGAGGTCTGTCCGGTGCGGATTGCGATTCCCGATATGCTGCTGCGGCTGCGCGCCGATGCGGTCAAGGCGGGTAAGGCCAATCCGATCGAGACCGCCGCGATCAAGAGTTACGCCACCATGATGAAGAGTCCGCGGCTCTACCGTTCCGGGGGCCAGGCCGCCCGCTTGGGTGCGCGCCTGTTTACGCGCAAAGGGCGGATTCGTCGCCTGCCACCGCCGATGCACCTCTGGACCGATGGGCGCGACTTCCCGGCCCTGCCATCCCAGAGTTTTACCGAATGGTGGGAACAACGTGAGAGTAAGCTTTAGCCTCCTCGTACACCGCGTAATCAATCGGGATTGGAGTAACTCATGGCTGCGGTGCTGATGGCTGCGCCGGTACGCATAGATACCAGCCTACGTCGCTTTACGGTCGATGAATATTCCCGTATGCTGGCGGCGGGCGTCTTGCGGCCCGATGAGCGGGTTGAATTACTTGACGGAGCGATTGTCGAGATGAGTCCAATTGGTCCGTTGCATGCCGCAATTGTAAGCCGTTTATACGAGATTCTTCTGCGCCGCCTACCGCCTACCTATCAGGTACGTGCCCAGCAACCCATTCGGCTGTCGCTGCACAGCGAACCCGAGCCTGACCTTGCGGTGGTGATCGGGCGGGTTGATTACTACGCAACCGCCCATCCAACCCCAGCCGATGTGCGGCTAGTCATTGAGGTAGCCGATACGACGCTCACTTTTGATCGCGGGATCAAGCTTGCGCTCTATGCCACAGCAGCGCTGACCGAGGTCTGGATTGTTGATGTGGCGGGCCAGCAGATCGAGCAATACACTGACCCCGATCACGGTCAGTATCGTAGCAAACAGACCTATGGGCATGGTCAGGAGCTTGTGCTGCCAACCACGCCGAGCATTGTGCTCAGTATTGATGCGATGTTGGGCTAACTACCCCTGCCGCAACTCTTCGGGCGGTTGGCGCAAGGCCTCGGCCACCGGGCCAATCTCCATCCACCATTGCTCACGCGGGCGGGCGAAGTTCGGCTCCATCAGCCGGGGCAGATCTTCGAGGCTGAGCAGTTGCACCCGCCCGCCTTTGTAGCCAATGAAGGCCCCCTCGGGGCGGCCATGGGCGGCGCGATCAATCAGAAACTCGATACATTTGGCGGCTAAGCGGGTGGCCTGAATGCGGTCGAAGGGCGATGGGTTGCCACCCTGTTGCAGGTGACCCAAAATTGCCTGGCGAACCTCGAATAGATTGCCACCCTCTTCTTCAAACAGGTTGACCATAAAGCCAGTGGTGTAAACCTTATTGACGTTCTCGTTACGGATGATCAGGCTGAGGCGCTTGCCACGCTTGAACCAGTAGGTCATCTCGTCGAGGTCGGCCTGCAAATCGCGCAGATGCACGCCCTCTTCGGGCAGATAGACCCGCTCGGCCCCGGTGGCGAGGCCCCCCATCAGGGCGAGGTAGCCACAATCGCGGCCCATCACCTCGACCACGAAGCAGCGCCGCGAGGCGACGGCCGACTGCTTGATGCGATCAATCGCATCGACAATGCTATTGAGCGCCGTATCGGCCCCGATGCTCAGTTCGGAGCCAGGCAGATTGTTGTCAATCGTGGCAGGCAGGCAGATGATCGGGATATTAAAGGCCGGGAAGATGTGGCGCTGGCTGAAGAGGCGGTGACACGCCTGGTAACCAGCCCAACCACCAATCATCAGAATGCCATTGATGCCGAAGCGTTCGATATTGCGCGCAATCTGGTACAGTTCGGCTTCCTGGGGCAGTTTGCGATTGGTGCCGAGTTCGGCCCCGCCCGTGGTGGCCCAACCACTGACACTCATCCAGCTCATTTCGATAATATCACCATCAATAAAGCCCTGGAAGCCATTGCGCACTGCCAGCATGGTATGGCCGCGATCAACGCCAAGCCGCACCGCAACCCGAACGGCGGTATTCATGCCGGGGGCAGGGCCACCGGCGTGGATCACCGCCAGGCGCAAGGGGTGGGCCGCTGAGCTAGCCTGGGGCGGTTTGGATTGCACGATGGTGCGCAGGGTGCGCCAGGCTTCGCCGAAACCACCACCACGCAGGCTCATGGCCCGCTCGTAATCGTGGGCCGCGATCGCCTCGGCCACGGCCCGCGTTTCGGCCACACATTGCATCAAGGGGGCGGTGGTAATCCGATTTTCGCGGATGCCAATCACTTGCGGCTCACGTTCGGGGGTGGCGAGCAGCAGTTCTTGCACGGCGGTATAGCCGATCATTGTGCTCATCCAGCGGTCGAAGGCACTCGGTACGCCGCCACGCTGGACATGGCCCAGGATCGTGACGCGGGTATCTTCACCGAGCCGTTCTTCGAGTACCTGCTTGACCTGGTCAGCACTGATCGGGTTGCCTAAGCGGTCGTGGGCACCCTCGGCGATCACCACCAGGCTATCGCGGCGACCATTGTCGCGCCCGACCTGCAAGGCATGGCACATCGCCGATTGCCAATCGTCGGTATCGGGCGGATATTCGGGAATAAAGACCCAATCGGCCCCGCCCGAAATGGCACCCATCAGGGCGAGGTAGCCACAATGGCGGCCCATCACCTCGATCACAAACGTGCGTTGGTGGCTCGCGGCGGTCGAGGTGATCGCGTCAAGCGCTTCGGTAATGCGGTGCAGCGCCGAGTCGGCCCCGATCGTCATATCGGTACCGGCAAAATCGTTGTCAATCGAGCCAACCAGGCCCACGATACCCAAAAAGGGATGGTTGGCCGCCAACTCGGCACTGATCTGCCCAGCCTCGACCAGTTCGCGCAACAGTTCAGGCCACTCGCGGCGAAACGCATCAGCGCCGGTCAGGCTGCCATCGCCGCCCACCACCACCAGGCGGTCAATCCCGAGGGCGAGCAAATTGGCAGCGGCCTGGCGCCGCCCCGCGCGTTCACGGAAACTGGCACTGCGCGCCGTCCCGATGATCGTGCCACCCCGGTGCAAAATGCCCCCGACACTATTCCAACTCATCTGGCGGATCAGCTGGCCGCCGCGAATCAAGCCCTCGTAGCCTTCGTAGATCGCATACACATCACAACCCCGACTGATCCCGGTGCGTACCACCGCCCGCACGGCGGCATTCATGCCCTGGGCGTCACCGCCACTGGTCATGACCGCGATCTTGATCTTTTGCTTGGCTGTCATATAGAGGTGCTCGCTTTGCGTGGGTGAGCGAGGTGCGCGGTAGGAACGTCGCGTACGCGACGTTCCTACCGC
>JBLWKA010000037.1:27473-40047 GCA_048381555.1 Oscillochloridaceae bacterium umkhey_bin13 | reverse complement strand
CATCAAGCGAATTCGTCCGACGAAGGCTCCTCCACCTGCCGAGCAGATTCGTCGCGCATTGCTCGCTTTTCCGCTTCCTGATGCCAAATGTGACAACGGACAACTTCCTTAACCTTTCACCATTATCACATGGGCTGCCCCTACGCGGTATCTGGGGCGCAACCAATCCGTTGGTTTGGGCGCGAAATGTGTTTGCCAGTAGGATCATGACAAGGAAACCCATCTGGCATAGTTCTTGCAAGGTAAGGAAGGGACATACTTCCTTACCCTAATCCAGGCCCCTGAATACCCGTTTCATATGCACAAAGGTGAGCGTATGTTCGAGCTGTCAATGTTACCCGAGATGCGGATGCGCGTGACCCCGGCCCTGCTCAATCTGACCCAGATGTTGGCGATGCCGAGCATGGCGCTGCATCAACTTGTCCAGCAAGAGTTGACCGAAAATCCAGCCCTCGAAGAGGTCGAGAGTTATGCGCAGGCATGTGATCGGTGCGGCAGCCTGGTGCTGGATGGCCTCTGTCTCAGCTGTGCCAATAGTGATTCACTGAGCAATGCTCCGGCTGAGCTGCGTGACGATGTGCTTGATCCCTTGCTCTTTGTCGCCTCCCCGCGCAGTCTTACCGAAATGTTGCTCGATGACCTGTATGCAACGTTGCCCAGCACCGATCATCCCATCGCGCTGGCCCTGGTGGGAAACCTCGACGAACATGGCTTTCTGACCTTTCCTACGCTCGATATCGCCATCCAGCTTGGGATCGAACCAGAGCGGGTCGAAGCAGTGCTTCTGAGTCTCCAGGAGCTTGGCCCGCCCGGGATTGCGACCGCCAACGCCCGCGAGTGCCTGCTAGCGCAGGTTGCGGCCTTCGAGCATCAGGGCATAAACTGTGATCATGTTCGGGCGATCATTAGCGATCATTTCGAAGATCTCGGTGCCGGGCGCTTCAAACAGATCGCCCGCCAACTCCGCATCAGCCACGAGCAGATGGATGCGGCGCGGGCCTTCATCAAGCATCAGCTCTGGCCTTATCCGGCCCAGGCCGCCCTGCCCGAAGATCCGTCGAGCCAGCGCCCGCGCTACCGGGTGGCCGACCTGTCCATTCAGCGCCGCGACGATGAGTTCATTGTCGAAGTGCAGCACTCGCCCCGCCGGATCCTGCGGCTCAATCCGTTGTACCAGGAACTGGCCCGTCGAGGAATAACGCTCTCGGAAGAAGAACGGGCCCATGTTCAGGAATACATTTTGCGTGCCCGGACCTTCTTAACCAACCTGCGTCAACGCGAGGTCACCCTGCAGCGGATTGGCGAGTCGATTGTCGAACGCCAGCGCGAATTTTTGCTGCGCGGGGTGCGCTATCTGGTGCCGATGACCCGGAGCGAAATCGCCGTTGATCTCGGGGTTCACGAATCGACCGTGAGTCGTGCCACCGCCGAAAAGTCGGTGCTCTTGCCCAACGGCACCCTGATGCCAATCAGTGAACTGTTTGTCGCGGCGCGCAACGTGCAAGATGTCTTGCGCGAACTGGTTACAACCGAACCCAATCCGCTGAGCGATAATGAATTGGCCCGCCAGTTGAGCGAACGGGGTTACCCGATCGCTCGACGGACCGTCGCCAAATATCGGGACATCCTAAAGATCCCGCCCTCGCATTTGCGGTAGCCTACGCTGCTTCGAAGGTGGAGGGATCAAGGCCAAGGGCACGGGCGGCGCTCACCTGATCGCCCCCGGCCCGCTCCAGCGCCAACCCGATCACCCGCTGACGCACACTATCGAGCACGGTTTGCAGATCCTGCCGCTCATCAAGCAAGCGGATCAGAACCCGATCAAGCAATTGATCCCGTGCAGTCGAATCAGCTTCGAGCAGCAGATGCTCGGGGCCGATCAGGCTGCCCTGGGCCAGCACCACCGCCCGTTCAATCGTATTTTCGAGTTGGCGCACATTGCCCGGCCAGTCATAGGCTAACAACTGCTCCATTGCACTCTCGGCGATGCGTGCCGTTTTGGTCTTGGCAAACCGATGCTTGGCCAGAAAATAGTCCACCAGGGTTGGAATATCATCTTTGCGCTCACGCAACGGTGGCATGTGCAGATTGACCACATTCAACCGATAGTAAAGATCCTCGCGGAAGGTGCCATTGTGGGCCTCTTCGAGCAGATCGCGGTTGGTGGCGGCCACGATTCGCACATTGGCCGGGATCGGGCTATTGCCACCCACCCGTTCGAAGGTACGCTCCTGAAGCACGCGCAGCAACTTCTTCTGGGTCGTGGGGCTAATTTCGCCGATTTCATCCAGAAAGATCGTGCCTCTGGCGGCCTGTTCGAAGCGGCCTTTGCGCTGGGCTATCGCCCCGGTAAAGGCCCCCTTTTCGTGCCCAAACAGTTCACTCTCAAGCAAAGTTTCGGGCAGGGCGGCACAGTTAACGGCCACAAACGGGCCTTCGCGGCGATCCGAACTGCGGTGCAAGACCTGCGCGGCGAGATCTTTACCGGTGCCACTTTCGCCCGTAATTAGCACCGTCGCATCACTCGCTGCGACCCGGCCAATCAATTTATAGACGTACTGCATCGCCTGGCTGGAACCAATCAGAATATCCCGCGCATCCTGCTGTTCGGGGCGTTGCAGATTTGCCACCAGCCGGGTTAAGCGCCGGTGTTCCAGCGCACGCTCAACCGTATGCAGAATCTCGTCGGGCGCAAACGGCTTACTCAGATAATCGTAAGCCCCCTTCTGCATGGCCTCAATCGTCATCGTCGAAGACGCCTGGGCCGTAATGATCAGCACCGGCACCGTGCTACCATTGCTGCGCAGGGTCTGGAGCACCGCCAAGCCGTCCGGTGGCGGCATCCGCACATCACAAATCACCAGGTCTGGCTCATCGGTCGCAATTGTGTCAAGGGCTTCTTGGCCATTGCGGGCCAGCAGCACCGTGGCACCCTCAGACTCGAGCATATCGCGTAACAGTTCACGAATAGGGGCGTCATCGTCGGCCACCAGAATCGAACTGCCTGCAAGCATATTCATACCATGCGTACCTTTCGGCGCAAAAAGCCCGTTACCGAGCAAGGGAGGTACGCCAAGCGTGACCTTGGTTGTCAATGAGCTTGCACGTTTGTCGCGGTGTTGGCGTTGTCTATATTATAAATGATTTGCCTGGGTACGATATCTAAAACGGTTCAAGGGGCGGCTGGTTGGTTGCCATCGCCAACAACCAGACCTGCAAGCTGAGCCATGCCAGACTGGCGAGGCTCAATCCCACGACGACCTGCCCGGCCCAGCCGCGGCGTAGGTAGCGGCGACTGATCACGGCCATGCCCAGGGTCAGGCCCCAGCCTGCAAAGGTGAGCCAGCGGGTGGTGATGTTCGAGCGGGTGATCAGAGGGAGCACCGCCTGACTGAGTCCGACCGCGAATGTGGATCCGATCAGGGCCAGGGCTGGCCCGCGCCGGTAGCGTGGTGTGAGCAGCATCACCCCAAAGCCTGCCAAGCCCATAATGATCAAGAAGCCACCATTCAAGGCCACCACCCCCGCCCCCCAAAGCGCCCCGATCCAGGCTTGGCGCTCAAGCGGGGCGCGGGCCGTTACTTCGCTGACCCCGCCTGCGGCGATCCCACGCAGTTGATCAAGAAACATGGACACAAACAGACTGTAGTAACTCAGTAGCGCAAAACTTCCGGCCCCCAGGCCCGCCAGGAACAAGCCCCGGGCTGCTGCGCGCTCAGGCGGCGCGCTTGCCCGCCACCAGAGCCAGCCCCCTGTCAAGGCGACCACTACACTCACGTTGATGAAGGCCCCGAAGTGCCCCAGAAATACCATCGTCAGCAGCACGGTTAGCCAGCCCCAGGCCAAGCCGCCACGAACTTGCGGCCACCCCAGAATCACGAGGGCCAGGGCTGCCATGGTGATCAACTGCGTACCGATCTGAGCCTGGAACGACCACCACAGGTTCATCATCGGAATGGGGCTGAGGGCATAGATCAGCGCGGCCAGTAAGCCAGCCTGGGTGCTGCCACTCATGCGCCGCAGCAAAACAAAGAAGATCACGGCTACGGTTGCATCGGCCAGTGCCGCCGTAAGCTGGAACAGCGGCCAGGGTGGTATGCCCGTCAAAAGCAAAGGCAAGAGCAATACATACCAGCCGCTAGGATACGGAAAGGGCAGGCCACGATGCAAACTTGGAATGGCAAACTGGCCGTTCAAGGTAAACCCGAGCCGGTTGGTATGAAACTGCACATCACCCGGCATCGCCACCGGGTACAGTTTGCCGCCATACTTCAGGGCAATCGTGGCAACAATGATCAGCAGCAGCCAGCGTTGGGTCACCGGGTCGAGTGGTTCGCCCCAGCGCCGCAGCAATGGGGGCAAGGCCAGCCCCGCCAGTGCTGCCGTGCCCAGGGTCAACAGGCCCGTTTGCACGGCCCACCCCGCGCCGACCGCCAGATGCGGACTGGCGAGGATCGCCAGCAACCCCAGAGCCAGCAGCGGCCCAAGCAACAGCAGCACGACCTGGTTGCGTCCAAACCCCAACATTCGCAGGCTAGCCCAGAGCAAGGCCATGCTGGCTGGATACGCAACCAGCAGCCCCCCTCCCGGCCAGACGAAGCCGCCCCCTGGCACCCCGGTCAGACGTACCTCGTTGCCAAGGGCGACCCCTAGTTCGCCGCGGGGATCGGCAGGATTGAGCCAGCCCGCACTCGCAAGATCAAGGCGTAATTGCTTGGCCGTAACGGCTTCGGCGGGCAGCAATACATAGTAGCGGGTCGGCTCGTAGCGCAGCGGAATGTGTAGCTCACTCAGGCCGGGAGCCTGGAGGTGCAACTCGGGCACGCCGGCTTCGGGTTGCCAATGTTGGCGGTGTGAGACAACCGCAAAGCTGACGATCAGTGGTTGGGGTGCGAGTCCTGGCACCGTGATCGCCGCCTCGGGACGAGTCCAGCGCCAGGTCTGTTCCCAGTTTACCAACTCGGGATCACGAAACCCCTCCAGAAACGGCAGATCGGTCCGTGGCCCGCGATCAAGCCCAACCTGGAAGCTAAACCGTACCGGGAGTTGGCCGATCAACACAAGGCCGAGCCAGGTGCTGCCGACCAGCAACCAGAGCCGCCAGTCGCGCAGTTCGCGCAGCAGGGCGCGTAGGGTATGCCAAAAGCGTGCCATCGCGGCGCATTATACCATTTAGGCCCATTGGGCCGTAGGCTCCCCGGAACAACCCGGCCATCCGCAACGTTCTACCGGTACGATACCAAACTCCCGCTTCAAAGGAGAACCACCATGCGCCGCCAGATTCTCGTGCTGATGCTCATTGCTATGCTCGTCTTGGCTGGGTGTGGCGGGGCCAGTGAAGCGCTGCCCATGCCTGGCGGGGTTGCGGGTTCGGCCCCGATGCAGAGCGCTCCGCAAGCCCCCGAAGTGATGCGTGATGCCGGGGTCGAGGCCGGACCAGTCCCTGCTGGCGGTGCCCCACAGCCCCAGATTCCAGCTAGCCAGCGCCTGGTCATCCGCAATGCCATGATCACGGTTCAGGTTGAGCAAGTTAGCGCTGCCGAGGCCCAGCTACGCGCTCGCGCCGAACAGTTAGGTGGTTATGTCGTCAGTGTCGAAACCTATGGCAGTGACGCCCAGTTGACCTCGACGATTGTCTTTCGGGTGCCAGCCGAGCGTTTTGAAGCGGCGCTGGTGGGCGTCGAGGGCCTGGCTCAGAAGGTGTTGGCCCGCACCGTCAATGGCGAAGACGTCACCGAAGAGTTTGTCGATCTGCAAGCGCGGCTGCGCAATCTCGAAGCGACCCGCGACCGCCTGCTCGATCTGCTCGCCCGTGCCGACGAAGTCGAGGCCGCGCTGCAAGTCAACCAGGCCCTGAGTGATGTGCAAGGCCAGATCGAGCAGATCCAGGGTCGCATCAAGTACCTGACCCAGAGTGCGGCCCTTGCGACAATTCGGGTCGAGTTGCGCCCGGTTCCGCCGCCGCCGGTAATCTACGAGCAGAATGGCTGGGAACCATTGCGGGTTGCAGTCGAAGCCTTGGCGGGCCTGGTAAGTTTTGGCCAGGGCCTCTTGAACCTGGCAATTGTGCTCCTGGTCTGGCTCCCGGTCTGGCTCCCGGTCTTGTTCGGGGTGCGTTGGGGTTGGCGACGGGTGCGTCATCGCCGCCCCGTGCCCCCAGCCGCGTAGGGACGAAGCGTGCTGTGTCCCTACGCCATTTTACCCGTCAGCATCGTCGTCATCAGTTCACGCAACTCTTTCAGACTGACGGGTTTGGTCAAATAGGCACTCGCCCCGGCCGCCAGACAGCGTTCACGATCCCCTGGCATCGCCAGCGCGGTCAGTGCAATGATCGGGATCTGGGCAAGAGCCGGAAGATTACGTAGGCGGCGCGTCGCCTCCAGTCCGTCCATCACGGGCATCTGAATATCCATCAGGATCAGGTCGGGCTGAACCTGTTCGGCCTGATCCAGCGCTTCCTGGCCGTTGCGGGCCAGGGCCAAACTATAACCGTGGTCACGCAGATAGTCGCCAATCGCGATGATATTCAGCTCATTGTCCTCGACGAGGAGCACCCGGATCCCATTCAGGGCAGGCGTCGGAAGCACCACCGGATTGGTCAATTGTTTGGCCTGGGCGACTTTTTCGGCTACCTGGCGTATCGCATGTTGCAGCATCTCACGAGTAATCGGCTTGACCAGATAGTCGGCGGCCCCGGCGGCGCGGCCACGGGCCCGCTCGTCCACCACCGAGATGATCACAACCGGGATGCTGGCAAGCTTAGGGTTCGCCTTCAGTTCGGCGAGAACCTGCCAGCCGGATTGATCCGGCATCTGCAAATCGAGCAAGATAACATCAGGTTGGAGCGCAGCGGCCTGGCTTGTCGCCCCGTGCCCATAAGGATGCACGACTGGCGTGATCTTCAACTCGCTTAAATAACGGGCGATTTGTTCACTCGCCGTGACCGAGTCCTCAATTACCAGGGCCAGGCGCAGCGTAAGCGGTGGGGCTCCGTCGCTCAGTTCGGGGCTACTGGTTGGTTCGGGTTGGTAGGGCAGGGTGATCATAAAACAGCTTCCGACCCCAATCGTGCTCTCAACCGTAACGCTACCGCCGTGCAAATCGGTCAGGCGTTGCACCAGGGCCAGCCCCAGTCCCGTCCCTTCGTGCGAGCGGTTCAGGCTCGCGTCGGCCTGCACAAACGGCTGGAACAGGTGGCGCAGATCTTCGGGACTAATCCCAATCCCGGTATCACGTACCGTAAAACGGGCTTGCTCGCTAATGGGGTCAAGGACAACCTCAAGCTTGACCGCGCCGCCTTTGGGCGTAAACTTGACCGCATTGGTCAACAGGTTGACCAGAATTTGCTTCAGGCGGCGGGGATCAGCTTCGATGATCGCTAACTGATCATTGAGCTGGAAACTAAGCTGGATCTGTTTCTTCAGGGCCTGTTCTTTGACAAAGACCAGACAGGCGTTGCAGAGATCACCAACCGCGACCAATTCGCTTTGGAGTTCGAGCCGTCCGGCTTCGATCTTCGAGAGATCCAGAATATCGTTGATCAGGCTCAGCAAATGGCGAGCACTCGAATCGATATTGTTCAGAGCATCAAGCTGGCGTTGATTGAGTGGCCCACGCAACTGTTCGCTCAGACTTTCGCTTAGGGCCAGAATAGCATTCAGTGGGGTTCGCAACTCGTGGCTCATATTGGCCAGGAAGTCATCTTTGGTCCGAATCGCCCGCGCCAGTTCATAATTGGCCCGGCTCAAATCGGCGGTGTGCTCATCAATCCGCCGTTTCAGCGAATTGCGCTCTTCGAGCAAGGCGCTCTCGGCGTAGCGTCGTTCGATCCAGAGTCCAAGCGTGGTTGCCACCCCATCAAGCAGATGCTGCTCTTCGGGGAGAATAAACGGGTGAGGCTTTTGATAGGCAACCTTGATCTGACCAATGGTGGTGCCACTGGCATAGATCAGGGCCATAAGTTGCTGTGTGGCGGGAATAGTCATAACATCAGGGCCATAACGCAGATCATCAAGCCAGAGTTGCACAAGTGCGACATCAGGAAACCGCATGGCAGCCTGCATATACGTGAGCACCTCGGGGGCGACCTCGTTTGGGCTCAGGTTGCGTTCGACCAGTTGCTGCACTTGGCGCAGGCAGGTCATCTCCTTGAGCCGTTCTTCGAGCGCCTGTTGCATCTGTTTGCGCTCACTCATATCACGCACAATCAGTACCGCTTCTTCGCTGTCCGGACTGGCACTGATCCGGGCTTCAAAATAGTACCTGTTGGTCGAGCCTGGTGCATCCAACTCAAACTCAATCGTCTCGAGCGTACCGCTTGTAATGGCTTGTTCAATCGCCCGGGCAAACGCTTCCCCTACAGGCGGCGGGAGGATCTTGTGCATTGATTGGCCCACTCGTTCATCGAGCGATATTTCCATCACCCAGTTTTCGGGCGGCACATAATCCAGGATCGTGCCATCACGACTGATCCGAACCATCAAGTCGGGAATGGCTTGCAGCAGGGCCTGATTACGGCGCTGATTGGTGCGTAGCTGACGTTCGATCTGGCGGCGCTGCTGTTCTTGATCATTGAAAGCCATCGCAAAAGCGATATCACTCGCTAGATCATCAAGCAGGCGCACCTCTTCCTGATCAAAAAACTCGGGATCACGGGCATACAGATTGATCACGCCGCGGATACTGCCGGCCACAACCAGGGGAAACGAGACTGAAGCTTGATAGCCCTGGGCAAGAGCGTTGGCTCGCCAGGGAGCCATACGCGGGTCAGTGGTGATGGCATTGATCACCACCGGGCTGCCGGTACGGATGGCGGTGCCGGTTGGCCCGCGCCCGCGGGCCGGATCATCCAGATTGATCTCGAGTTGGGCCAGATAATCGCCGGTTATTCCCGCCGAGGCTATCGGCTCGACCCGGCGGGTCGCGGGATCAAACAGCCCAACCCAGGCCATATGTAGGCCACCCTGTTCAACCAGGATCTGGCAGGCCTGTTCCAGCAGGCGGCGCTGGTTACGTTCGCGCACAATCATCGCATTCACCGCGCTCAAAACCCGATAGGTACGGGTAAGGCGTTGGAGCCGAAATTCGGCCTGTTTCCGTTCGCTGATATTGCGCGAGACCCCGATCACCTGAAGCTGGCCATGCTCGTTCAGAACGTAGCTGCTCGTAACCTCGGTGGTAACAATTGAGCCATCCTTACAGATCTGATCAAGCTCAACCGTAACTGGTGGCAAACCAGGCGCAATCGGGTATTGTTGCAGCAGTGCCGTGACGCGGGCCAGTGACTCACTGGTCATCGTATCAGCCATAGACTGATTCATCACTTCAGTGGGGCTATAGCCTCGCAAGCGTTCGACCGATGGACTTACATAGGTGAAGTGCTGGGTCAAGGGATCAAGTACCCAGATCACATCGGCAGCGTGCTTGGCTACCAGTTCATACTGGGCCTGACTCTGGCGCAAGGCTGCAGCAGCCGCCCGCTCTTCACTCACATCACGAATGAAGGCCACCACAGCCTGGTTTGCTGCATCGATGACCAGCCGCGCTTCGAAGCTGCGCTGACCGTTTGCCGCAGGGAGTTGATATTCCACCACTTGGGGGCGATGCTGTTCCAGTGCCAGGGCTGACCCGGCCAGCAGGCGTTGGACGATATCTGCCGGAAGGATCTGTTCCAGTGACCTCCCAATCAGGCTCGACTCTTGCTCCGCCAAGCTCCAGCCTTCACCAGCCGCATAGTCCAGGATGTGGCCCTGGCGCGTAAACCGCAGCACCAGGTCGGGGATGGCCTGGAGCAAGAGTTGGCTGCGCTGTTCACTGGTACGCAGGCGGGCCTCGATCTGGTGCCGATTGTACAGATAGATTAGAAAGAGCACACTGGCAATGACGCCCATCAGGATCCGCAGTTCGGTAGCAAGGCTGGCAGGCCAACTGAACAGGTTACCAGGGATCGCCAGCCCCACCAGCATGCTCGCCACCGGCCAGTCGAGTGGCTCTGGCGGGTGTTGACGACGCCAGAGCAACCATAGGGTCACCAGGGGTGGGGTTACAAAAAGCAGACCGGCATAGTTGGCGATCCACCAGAACCAGATATAGCTGGGGAGGTCGGGTGTGGCAATCGTGCCATTCAGAGTCAAACCGAGCCCGCCAAGCAGGGGGCCAATCAGGGCAATCGGGAGCGAGAGCCCAATCATGCGTATGATCCCTGCGACACTGGTGGGGGGCAAGGGACGGACGAGATAGTGCAGTAAGCGCCAGCCGAGCCATGCCTGGAGGGCTGGCCCGAGCGCCAACACGGCAGCGAGCCCCGGTGGGATAGAGCCTGCTACGCCTGTTAGATAGAGCAAAAAAGCCCCCAGCCAGATGCTCAGGGCAAAGCGTTCGCCAGCCAGGATTATCACGGCTAAGGAGAAACCGGCTGCCGCATTGAAGTTAGGCGGCACATAGGGAAATGCGCTTCCCGTCAGTGTGAGCCAACCTACTCCGGTATAGAGTAATGCGCTGCTCAGGAACAGCACGCTGATCCGTGCCATGGGGGGCAACTTGGACGTTGATGATGCCATAGCTCAACAAGACGGTTATACGGCGTATAGCGTTATGGTACGCTCGTCCTTTCGGGGTGTCAATGAAAGCTCCTGAGCCAAAAGTACAGACAAAAGGGCCAGGGCGCACAACGCGCGCCCGGGCCCTTTTGTGCCCTCACGCACCCTTATGGTACAAACGGACTTGGCGCAGGGATCTCAGAGGGGATCAGGTCGCCACCAGCCGGGTCAACCCCGGTATTGAGGCTGCCATCAGCCAGCGCCTTGAAGATCTCGTCGAGCTTGGCCTGCATGGCCGGGGTGACATTC
This sequence comes from Oscillochloridaceae bacterium umkhey_bin13, assembly GCA_048381555.1. Classification (GTDB taxonomy): domain Bacteria; phylum Chloroflexota; class Chloroflexia; order Chloroflexales; family Chloroflexaceae; genus Viridilinea. The sequence continues at coordinate 29,200 of JBLWKA010000037.1, read as the reverse complement.
GCCGCCGCCAGGTGGAAGTCGGCCAGGCCGACACCATTACCAGCCGCATCAAAGACCGCGATGCCATTGCCCTGGAACGTGCCCTTGATCACAGCGGCGATTTCGGTGGCGACAGCCACGTCCACGCGCTTGGTCGCGCTGGAGAGGATCTTATCAGCTCCGGGGGCGCTGCCATTGCCAAAGGTAGTCACGAACTCGTCCTGGTCCACGCCAATCACGAAGGTGCCACGCTCGGCGGCAGCCTTGATTGCACCCGAACCGGTCGGGCCACCGGCCCCGAAGATCACGTCAGCACCCTCACCAATCATCTGCTCGGCGGTCGAAGCGCCAAGGGCCGGGTCAATAAAGGTGGGCAGGTACACACCCAGCAGATTGATGTCGGGGCGGACATACTGGGCACCGTTATCGAAGCCGTGCTTGAACTTCTTGACCGGCGGGATCTCCTGCCCGGCGACAATCCCAATCGTGCCGCTTTCGCTCACCATGGCGGCGAGGGCACCGGCGAGGAAGCCGGCCTGATCTTCGCGGAACTGAAGCCCGACCAGGTTGTCGGTGACGGTGCCGGGGGCATAGAACTGGTCTACACCAATGAAGACGATGTTGGGATTGGCAGCGGCGGCGGCCTGGGTCGCATCAGCGATCAGGAAGCCGACGGTCACAATCACATCGAAGCCCTCATCTACAAAGGTCTGGATGTTGGCGACATAATCAGCCTGGGCGGTGGTTTCGATGAACTTGTACTCGAAGCCGTACTCTTCCTGGGCGGCCAGCACGCCTTTGTGGGCGAACTCGTTGAAGGTACCATCGTTGACCTTGCCGAGGTCAGTGACCAGACCGACCTTGAGCGCGGTCGGATCAGCGACCGCCGAACTGCTGGCGGGGTCAAACGGATTGGGCGCGGGGATCTCGGCCGGGATCAGGTCGCCACCGGCCGGGTCAACCCCAGTATTGAGGCTGCCATCAGCCAGGGCCTTGAAGATCTCGTCGAGCTTGGCGCGCATTGCGGGGGTGACATTCGCCCCGGCGAGGTGGAAGTCAGCCAGGCCGACACCATTACCAGCCGCATCAAACACCGCGATGCCATTGCCAACGAAGGTTCCATTGACGACCGCCTTGATCTCCTCGTAGACGGCCACGTCCACGCGCTTGGTCGCGCTGGAGAGGATCTTATCGGCTCCGGGGGCGCTGCCATTGCCAAAGGTAGTCACGAACTCGTCCTGGTCCACGCCAATCACGAAGGTGCCACGCTCGGCGGCAGCCTTGATTGCACCCGAACCGGTCGGGCCACCGGCCCCGAAGATCACGTCAGCACCCTCACCAATCATCTGCTCGGCGGTCGAAGCGCCAAGGGCCGGGTCAATAAAGGTGGGCAGGTACACACCCAGCAGATTGATGTCGGGGCGGACATACTGGGCACCGTTATCGAAGCCGTGCTTGAACTTCTTGACCGGCGGGATCTCCTGCCCGGCGACAATCCCAATCGTGCCGCTTTCGCTCACCATGGCGGCGAGGGCACCGGCGAGGAAGCCGGCCTGATCTTCGCGGAACTGAAGCCCGACCAGGTTATCGGTGACGGTGCCGGGGGCATAGAACTGGTCTACACCAATGAAGATAATGTCGGGATTGGCAGCGGCGGCGGCCTGGGTCGCATCAGCGATCAGGAAGCCGACGGTCACAATCACATCGAAGCCCTCATCTACAAAGGTCTGGATGTTGGCGACATAATC
>JBLWKA010000037.1:0-27373 GCA_048381555.1 Oscillochloridaceae bacterium umkhey_bin13 | reverse complement strand
AAGCAGGGCGGCGCACCTCCTTTCTGGGGTGGCGCAGGCAGCGCCATGCTGCAATGCAATCGTGAAGCTTTGGTAAAGGTATTGAATTATAGCATAAGGGGGGAGGGGTGATGGAAGTCCTACCGTTTAGCTGCAACGTAAGGGCCAAGGATGGCTTTTGGCGTATAATGCAGCGCTACTACGCCGATGCGCTTCCAGCGTAGCCCTACTCGCCAGATCTCGAAAGGTTTGGGCCAGAGGGTGCGGCGCATCCTAACGGTGCATGTTGCTTACCGCCTATCAGCGATACGTCTGGCATAAGGTCTTGTGATGTTTCATCTGGTTGCGCAGCGCCTTCAACAGCGCCTACGATCACAAAGCGAGTTTGGGAAGATTGCCCGGAACTCGTTCTGGCTTGTGATCGAAAAGGCGTTGCGCATGGCCCTTGCGGTCACGGTCAGCCTGCTGGTCGCCCGCTATCTTGGCCCGGATCGGTTTGGCCTCCTGAGCTATGCGCTCAGCTTTGTCATGATCATTGCAGTCCTGGCTAGACTGGGGCTTGATGCGATTTTGGTGCGCGATCTGGTCAAGCAAACTGATGCGACGCCGAGCATTCTGGGTACCGGTTTTGGTCTGAAACTAAGCGCCGGAATGCTTGCCGCCTTGCTGACAATTGGCCTCGCGCTGTATGTTTTTGATGACCAACTCGGGTTGAGCCTGGTTTTTATCATCGCGCTTGGCACGATCTTATCGGCTTTTGATGTTGCCACCTTCTGGTTTCAGGCCGAACAGCGTTCGCAGACGATGGCCTTATTGCGCATGGGCGTGATGATCGTGGTCACGGCGCTCAAGTTGGTATGTGTGCTGATCGAGGCCCCGCTGATTGCCTTTGCCTGGCTCTTGATGGCTGATCTGGCCTTGCCACCAATTGTGCTGACGGTGGCCCTGCTGTTTATGCGGCCTGAATTGCGGCGCTGGTCATGGCAACCCGAACGGGCCTGGGCCTATTTGCGTGAAGGCTGGCCGCTGCTCCTATCGAATGCCATGGTGCTGATCTATCTGCGGATTGATCAGGTTATGCTTGGTTTGCTCGCTACCACTCGTGATGTTGGTTACTATGCCGCAGCCGTGCGTTTTTCGGAGATTTGGGGTCTCCTTCCGGTGGCGATCGCATGGGCGGCGTTTCCGGCCTTAGTGCGTGCTCGTGAACAGAGTGATGCGCTCCTGTTCCAACGCACGCAGCAACTCTACGATTTTATGGTGCTGAGTGCCTTCGCGGTGATTGGTCTGATGGGTGTGCTCGGTGGGCCAATCATTGAAGTATTGCTTGGTAGTGAATTTGCTCCTGCTGCCCCTATTCTGATGGTCCATATCTGGTCGAGTATTTTCGTTTTTGTTGAATTGGTACGTGCGAAGGTATTAATTACACAGCATCTTGCTAGGGCTTATTCACTCTCTACCATCATTGGTGTGCTCACCAACGTTCTTCTCAATCTCTGGCTGATCCCGCTCTATGCCGGACTAGGGGCGGCTATCGCGACCCTGGTTTCGTATGCCATGGTCACTCTAGGGGCGAGTTTGATCATTCCAGCGTTACGCCCGGAGGGCTGGCGGATCTTGCTTGCGCTCTTTGCTCCCGTGCGCTGGATCGGTCGGAAGTTGGGTAAGATTACGAAGGAAGTTTAACGTATGCTGGATCGTGTGCGTCGCTTGGTACGTTTGACCGAAGACATAGCCCAGAGTCTGTATCCTCGCCCTTTACCGTTGGTTAAACCAAGGGTTATTCAGTTTCCGGTGAATGATATCTGCAATTCACGCTGTCAGATGTGCAATATCTGGCAACAGAAGCTTGATCGCCAGATTAGTGTGGATGAGCTTGATCAGATTCTGGCCAGTCCCCTGTTTGCGTCAGTCGAATCGGTGGGCCTCAATGGTGGTGAACCGACCCTACGGGCCGATCTGCCCCAATTAGCTGAGGTACTGTTTCGGCGCTTGCCCCGTTTGCGTGGCGTGGGCGTGATCACCAACGCCTACCTGGGCGAACAAGTTGTTCAACGGCTACAAGCGGTTGGCGAAGTGGTCGCAAGCCATCAGGGTAAACTGGATGTGATGATTTCGCTCGATGGCGTTGGGGCGGTTCATGATCGGGTACGCGGGCGGCCCGGCAATTTTGTCCAGGTCGAACGGGTGCTCGATGCCCTGCGTCCAAGTCCCCTGATCCATAGCTGGCGCTTTGGCTGTACCGTCATTCGCGAAAATGTCTATCACCTGCATGACTTGCATGAGTATGCGTTCCGGCGTGGGGTGTATATCAAATATCGCTTGGGCATCCCCCATCAGCGGCTGTATTCACGCGAGGTTGTCGATCCATTTGCCTTGACCCTGGCCGAGCGTAGCCATTTTGCGATTTTTCTTGAACAGATCCTGCGCCACTACGAAACTGGTTTACAACAACAGATCTTCTATCGTTCGTTGATTGGTCAGTTGACCTACCATCAACCACGGAGTGCCGGGTGCTTCTGGCAACACCGTGGCGTGACCCTGTCGGCGCGGGGCGAGTTGTTGTACTGTGCGGTCGAGAGTCGCACTCTCGGTGATGCGCGGCACGAGGATCCCGAACGGCTCTATTTTGATAACGCCGACCATTTACAGTCGATTGTGGCTGAACGTTGTGCCAGTTGTACCCACGACTATATGGGCCAACCCCCCGCCAACGCCTTGCTGCGCTCGTATGGGCGACGGGCAGCCGAACGCATCGGTCTGAACCACTTGCGTAACCAGCCCCTGTTTCAACCCCTGCGCCAGGTTACTCGTAGCATCCAGCAGCAACGCGGGCTGCAGGCGCGGCTCAAGCGTTATGGTCTGAGCACCCAGGCCGCTCCGGCCATGCCTGCCCCGCCCCGGGTGCGTCGTGGCACGACCGCCAAGCCGTTGCGGGTCTTGCTCTGTGGTTGGTATGGCACCGAAACGACCGGGGACAAAGCGATCCTGGGTGGGGTAATCGCGAGTTTGCGGGCCGTGCTTGGCCCGGCTGAGTTTAGCGTGGCCTCGCTCGAACCATATATCTCGGAGGTCACCCGTCAGCAGATGCCTGACCTGGCCGACGTTGCAACTCTTGATCTGGCAACGGCCCATGCTCAGGCTGCTACCATGGATCTGGTTGTTTTTGCTGGCGGCCCCTTGATGGCAATTCAGGCCCTGGCAGATATGCATGCGCTGTTTGATCAGGCCGCACGCCATGGCGTGGTGACGTTGGTTATGGGCTGCGGGGTTGGCCCCTTAGGGACGCCGGCCCTCAATCAGCAGATCCGGGCCATCCTGGATTTGGCCTCGGTGCGCATCTACCGCGACCACCGCTCCGCGCAGCTTGCCGCCCAGTTGGGCGTGCGCCCCGGACACGATGCGGTGGCCGAGGATCCGGCCCTGACCTGGTTGCAGCAGTTGGATCTGCCAGCGCCAGTGCGTCACCCCTGCCAATTACTCCTCGGGTTGCGCGATTGGCCGTACCACGAATATGCCCCCGGCGTACGTCAGGCTGCGGCGCTCAAGATGCGCTTCGAGCAGGAAGTCCGCCAAGCCCTACGCGAATTGATCACACGTGATCCTGAGCTACGGTTGCTTCCATTACCGATGTGTACCAATCATCTTGGCGGCGATGATCGTTGGTTTTATCGGCGCTGGTTGCATGATGCGCCAGACCTGTGGGCCAGGGTTGATCCGGTGCTCCTGGGAGCCGATCAGCCGCCCATGCAGATTGCGCAGGTCTATCGCGGGGCGACGGCTGCACTCACGATGCGGTTCCATGCTACAATCTTCGCCTTGAGCGCCCAGACTCCGCTGGTGGCACTTGACTATACGCTTGGCCAAGGCAAAGTAGCCGCCCTGGCCCAGCGCCATGGCTTGCCAAGCTTGGCGTTGGATCAGGTGCGTGGATCGACCCTGGTGGCACTGTTGCGACCATTGTTAGATGGCACAGCGCCGCCGCAACCTCTGGCACCGCCAACCTTAACAGCGTGCCTACGTGGGTTGCTAGAACTGGCCTGATGATGATTGCTCCGTTGCATGTTACGCATGAGGATACGCTGGGTGGCGCGGGGCGCGCGGCCTACCGCTTACACCAGGGGATGCGCCAGGCTGGTATCGCTTCGCGGATGCTAGTACGCCATCGGCGTAGCAATGATCCTTCTGTGCAGAGTCTGCCTACGCCGCTGCGTCTGCTAGATTACCTAACGGCGCAGCTTGATCAACGTGCGCCGCGCCTCTATCGTGGGCGGCGTCCCCAGTTGCAATGGGGTGTTGGTATGCTGCCGAACCTTAATGGTGTCTATGCGCGCCAGTTGCGACCAAGCCTGTTCCATCTCCATTGGGTCAGCGCAGGCATGCTAGCGCTGTCCAGCCTGTCTGCGCTGGGCCGCCCGGTGATCTGGTCGCTGCACGATATGTGGCCGTTGACCGGTGGCTGCCATTATGATCAGGCCTGTGGGCGTTTTACGCAGGGCTGTGGCGCATGCCCCCAGCTCGGTAGCCACCGCCGCCATGATCTGTCTTCACTGACCTATGCCCAAAAGGCCCACCACTATCGGCGTACCAATTTGACGGTGGTGGCCTTGAGTAGCTGGATGGCCGATCTGGCCCGGCGTAGCCCGCTCTTGGCCGAGGCCCGCATCGTCCAGATCCCCAATGGGCTTGACCTTACATGTTACCGTCCGCGCCAGCGTTTGGCAGCGCGTGACCTGCTTGGCCTGCCCCCCGAACAGCCGGTGATCCTTTTTGGGGCGATGCTGAGCCAGGATGCCCGGCGCAAAGGGGTTCATCTGCTGGCGGAGGCATTGCAGCGCCTGCGTGCCTTCTTGCCCCCTGAAGTCCAGCCTATGCTGGTCACCTTTGGTGGGCACAGCGCCAGTCAGGAACAGACGGCGGGCTTTCCGCTGCACGCATTAGGCGTGCTGCAGGATGATCTGACCCTGGCCTTGCTCTATGCAGCAGCCGATCTTTTTGTGGCCCCGTCATTGCAGGACAATCTGCCGAATACCGTGATGGAAGCTGCTGCCTGTGGCATTCCTTGTGTGGCCTTTCGCTTAGGTGGCTTACCTGATCTTGTGCTCCATCAGCAGACGGGCTATCTCGCTGAACTGCTGGATGCAACCGATCTTGCCCAGGGTATGGTCTGGCTGTTGACTGATCCTGAACGACGGGCCACGGTTGGGCGTGCTGCGCGTGCGCATATTGAAGCCAACTTTGAACTGGGAATGGTTGTGCAACGTTATCAGTCGCTCTATCACGAGGTCGTGGGCCAATGATGGATCTATTGCGCCACGGTATATTTGTGTTGCCAATGCTGATTGCATTTGGCTACCTTGCGTATCGTGACGGCTATAAACAGGCGCTCTATGATCTTTTGGCATTTAATTTACTGTTTGGTTTTCATTTCGCGGGTTTTGTGCCCGGTGGTTTAAGCATACGCGTGATTCATGTCCTGCTTATCGTGATATTAATGTATCAGGTGCTTCGAATTATCTTGTTAGGCAAAATCCGTATGTCGCCCGCTTTGCGAATTGTCCTGCCTGTGGTGGGAATATATTTGCTCTGGGTGGTTGCAGTCAGTTTCTATCATCGCATTCCCCAATTTGGGTTTGGGAGCGCACTCAGTTATGCCATCATTACGCATCTGCTGAGTGTAGCTTTTTTTGTGGTGGGAATCCGGCTCGCCCACGATCAGGCCGGGGCACGTTTTCTGCGTATTATTGTGGGCGGTAGCGTGCTTGTTGCGGCGATTGCCTTGATTCAGTTTGCCTCGACTGGCCGCTGGTTGACGAGTGATGGTTCAGACTATTATTTGGGTCTGCTTCAGCCGCTAGGGGCTAATGCGCTTGAGCGGCGCGAAGCCTCCGAAAGCGCACTGCGCCTGAGTGAAGCGGTACGTCTGATCCAATTGGGCAATCAGCGTTTCTATCGCGCTCCGGGAAGCTTTGATGGGGCTTCGAACTTATTGATGATGGTGGGTTTAGTGTTGGCAACATTGTTCATCACAAGTAGTCGCTTGGTGAAATCGTGGATGTTACCAGCCTTCTTGCTGATCGTGCTGGGTTTTATGGTGGCCTTTAACCGTACGGTCATTGCGACCTTCATCGGTCTTGCCCTATTGGTTTTCCTCTATCAAGTTCGTTTTGGCTTGCGCCTACCCGTGCGCCTAGTACGCGGCCTGTTGATCGGCGGGAGCCTGCTGACGATAGTCGGCCTTGTTGCGCTGCTGGTGTATAGTCCACTGCAACAAGCGGTACAGTTGGTATGGGATATCTTCTTTGGCACACGGGCGGCCCGTGACTTTGACTCGCTTAATGGGCGCACCGAACTGTGGGGTTATGTGCTCAACGAGATCCGCCTGCATCCATGGCTTGGGAATGATCAGCCGATTACCGCAGTACGCGCTGGTTGGGGCACTGATCCGAATGATCAGGTTGATGTGGGGGCGCATAATATCTTTTTTGATCTTGCTTTTCGTAATGGCGTCATGGCCGCCGTAGCTTTTGCTGGCCTGTTTGGTTTTAGTTTTTGGCGTATGTATCGATTGGCCCGCGATCCAGGCTTGACGACCGAGATGCGCAAGGTCTTTCTGGCCTTACTGGTCGCCCTGCTGGGCTTTCTGGCGGTCAATCTGATGAGTGCGCCGCTACGCAATCCAAGCCTGGCAGCGTTCTTCTGGATCTGGTTAGGCTATCTGGCCGCGTTCCAACCACGCAGTGTGCCCGTTCCCGTTACCCAACCAATGGGTGTGTCGCCACATGTGCGGCTGTCAGCAACGCCTGCCTCGGATTAAGTCAATGGAAACGGAACCCCGATGATGGTAACGCCGCCGCCCGTGATTAGCATTGTGACGCCTTCGTTCAACCAGGGCAACTTTATTCGGGCAACGATCGAGAGTGTGCTCGCTCAGGATTATCCTGCGCTTGAATATTGGATCATTGATGGTGGAAGCAATGATCAGACCCTCGCGATCATTCAAGAATATGCCCACGATCCTCGGTTGCATTGGGTGAGTGAACCAGATCGTGGTCAATCCGATGCGATCAACAAGGGACTGGCCCGCTGTACCGGTTCGATCTTTACGTGGCTTAATTCGGATGATGTCTTGCTGCCCGGAGCCTTGCAGCAGGTAGCTGACGCCTGGCAGCGCCATGGCCCTGCGCTGTTCTATGGACTGGCCCGTTACATTGATGCTGATGACAACGATCTTGGCCTCTGTCCTATGCAATCAGCCAATGTTTCGCTAACCAGTCTGCTGCGCATGCGTAGTACGTTTATGCAGCCGGCCACTTTTGTGCCAACCCAAACTGTGCGGAATCTTGATGGCGTGAACGAAAACTTCCACTTCGGCATGGACTTTGATCTCTGGCTGCGACTGGTGCAATATCTGCCTATTCGCCATATCCCAGCCGAATTGGCCTTGTACCGGCTCCATGCCGAGTCGAAAACGGTGGCCTTAAGTGCGGCGTTTATTGCTGATAAGCGCCAGGCCCTTCAGGCAGCAGCGATGCGCGGCCAGTTATCTTGGCACGAGGCACTCGCGTATAGCGACCTGTTCGCGGCACGGATATTCTTGATCCCCGGTACCGTGGCAACGTCGCAGGCACTGTTGGCCTTGCTCCGCAGTGTGCTGCTGGCCCCGCAGATTCTGCCTGATGCACTGCGCATCTTAGGCGGAGCGCTCACCCGGCAGCTGGTTGGCGAGGAGCGCTGGGCGCAGGTTCGGGCCTTGAAGGCCCGTTTTGAGTGATGTTGAATATGCGCATCGTTCGTGTCCATAATTATTATCAGCAGCCTGGTGGTGAGGATCAGAGTTATGCGGCTGAGATCCGGTTGCTTCAGGCCTATGGACATGAAGTTATCCCGGTAACATTGCATAATGACCAGATTGAGACGATGGGGCGTTGGCAGATTGCTACCACGACGATCTGGAATCAAACGTTCTATCAAAAACTGCAAGCCCTCGTGCAACGAGTGCAGCCAGCGGTAGTCCATTTTGATAATACCTTTCCCCTGGTTTCCCCGGCAGCCTACTATGCGGTGCGCCGCGCCGGCGTGCCTGTGGTGCAGTCGCTGCGCAACTATCGGCTGCTGTGTGCCAATGCCTATTTCTTGCGTGATGGGCGGGTGTGCGAGGATTGTTTGCACCAGATTATGCCTTGGCCGGCTATTGCCCATGCCTGTTATCGCGAGAGCCTCCTGGCTTCATTGGGAGTGGCCGCCTTGCAATCAAGCCATCGTATCCTCGGCACCTGGCAACACCAGGTTGATTGTTTTGTGGCCTTGACCCCGTTTGTACGTCAAAAGTTTATTGAAGGGGGCTTGCCCGCCGCTAAAATCGCCGTGAAACCAAATTTTTTAGCCCATGATCCGGGGTATACGCCGGATCATCGTGAACATAATCCCGGCTATGCCTTGTTTGTGGGGCGTCTTTCGCCTGAAAAGGGGCTTGTACCATTATTAGAAGCGTGGCGTAGCTTGGGTGATCGCTTACCGCTACGGGTTGTGGGTACTGGACCGTTGGCCGATCAATTGTCTAGGGAGAGCGAACAGTATCCGCATATTCACTGGCTAGGCTCACGCTCACAGGCCGAAGTTCTTGAACTGATGCGCCAGGCCCGCCTGTTGGTGATGCCTTCACTCTGGTATGAAACATTTGGGCGGGTGATTATCGAGGCTTTTGCCGTTGGTTTGCCTGTGCTGGCCTCGCGCTTAGGAAGCATGGAACAGTTGATTCAGCATCAGCGCACCGGCTTGCTTGTCCAACCCGGCGATCCCCAGGATCTGGTGGCGACCGTCAATTGGGCGCTGGCGCATCCCGCTGCCATGGCGAGCATGCGGCGCAACGCCCGTACTGAATACGAGGCCCTCTATACGCCTGAACGAAATTATGCCTTGTTAATGGCAATCTATGCGCAAGCTCACGCAACCTTCCTGGCTTCCCGCGCTTGATGAAAGTTGAACCATTATGAATCTACACGCGTTGTACCGCGTCTTTTTTCGCTATTTTCGTAGCCGACGGATGCGCCGTTTTGCGCAATACTTTGCGCTTACGCCCAGGCACCGGGTGCTTGATCTTGGGGGGAGTTGGTTTAACTGGTCGTTGCTGCCCGAAACCGAACGTCCCAATCTGCTGATTGTGAATGTGTATCGTACACCGCACGGCGCCAATGGTGTTTCCTATATTGTGGCCGATGGTTGTGCGTTGCCGTTTGCCGACAAGACCTTTGAAATTGTCTATTCAAATTCGGTGATTGAGCATCTTGGTCACGCCGAACGGCAAGCCCAATTTGCGGCAGAGGCGCAGCGGGTTGGAAGTCGGTATTATATTCAAACCCCTAATCGCGCCTTTCCAATCGAACCACATTATCTGGCGCTTGGCATCCATTGGCTCCCGAAGGCATGGCAACGCCGCCTTGTGCGCTGGTTCAGTTTGCGCGGCTGGATCGAACGACCGTCGCAGGCACGGATTGATGCCCTGGTCGAAGAGTTGCGCTTGCTGCATCATGCTGAACTAGCACGCCTCTTCCCTGATAGCGCGATCTGGACAGAAAATCTGCTTGGGTTGCGCAAGTCGCTGATGGCCGTGGGGCCACTTTCTGCAAAGCCCCTGGTGTCACAATTGCCTGCTGCAACCCCGCGATTCCCTGTGGTTGATGTGCAGATTAGTGCGCTCACCTTTGATCAGGCCCTCCAGACCCTTGACCGTTGGATTGCCCAACGGGAGCGCCATTATGTGAATATTTGTACCACCCATACGGTGCTTGAGTGCCACGATACCCCTGCCTTAGCAGAGGTTGTGAATGGCGCTGGTATGGCTACCCCTGACGGCATGCCCCTCGTCTGGTTGGGGCGTCTGCATGGGCATTTCGTCGAACGAGTCTATGGCCCTGATGTGATGCTGGCTGCCTGTGCTCAGGGGCTTACCCGTGGCTATCGGCATTTCTTTTATGGTGGGGCCGAGGGTGTCGCTGAGCGATTGGCTGAACGGCTGCAAGCTCAGTTTCCGGGGCTACAAGTAGCGGGTACCTATACCCCACCCTTTCGCCCACTGACCTCGGCTGACGAGCAACAGATTGCTGAGCTCATCAATGCGAGTCAGGCGGATCTGGTCTGGGTTGGTTTGGGTACGCCCAAGCAGGATTATTGGGTCGCCCGCTTCCGCCCGTTGCTCGATGCGCCGGTATTGCTTGCCGTCGGGGCGGCCTTTGATTTTCATGCCGGACGCGTCCGCCAGGCCCCGCGCTGGATGCAGCGTAGTGGTCTCGAATGGCTTTTTCGACTCACGCAAGATCCCAAACGCCTCTGGCGCCGGTATATCATCGGCAACCCGCGGTTTGTCTATCTGGTTGCCCGCCGATTGCTCCGTGATCGCATGAACCATGTCCCCTGATCGAGCATGGGTACTTAAGGCAATTGCTCAAGCTCAACCCACTCTACTTGCGCATCGCGGTTAACACCATTGACGATCCCGTCATTCAAAAACCAAACCGTAAGCATATGCGTGCCACGTTCAAGCTGCACGTCAGTGCTAATGATCGCGGCACTGTCGTCGCCTTTGGTTAAGTGAAAATGGGCGATTTGTTGGTTACCAAGCCCAAGCGCCATGACGACGGGTGCCGGGGCGACTTGGCGTACCTGGGCCATAAAACGATAGGTTCCCGGTTCGTCAACCCGCACCAGGGTGGCAACCGGTCCAGTCCACCAGATCTTGGTGATCGTTCCGCCGCCACTGTTGTAGCCAAGAGTTTGTCCAAACCCAGCATTGGAGTTTGGCCGATCTACCAACCAACGCAACTCCTCGGCCCCAATCTGCACCCGGCCTTGTTCAAGTGGATGCACCAAGCCAGTTTCGATCGCCCGCGGATCTCCTGCCAAAGCGCCAGCAAGTTCTATGCGCAAGCCTGGCACGCTATTTGGATCAAGCCCCTGGGCGGCTCGGTACCAGAGCAACGCCTCCTGATCGCCTACGGCAAGATGCTGATCGCCTAATCCAGCCAACGAGGCCGCATCATGTCCCAACGCTGCCCAGACGGCGGGATCACGCTGCTGCATAATCGCCTGGATTCTGGTCCGTTCGTGATCAAGCAGCGGACTATCAGGCTGAAGCGCGGCTGCCTTTTCGAGAACCCGCAGCGCGTCGGGAGGGCGGTTGAGCGCCAGGTAGCCCTGGGCTAAACGACGCAGGGTCAGCACCGAGTCGGGTTGGGCTGCTGCAACCACTTCGAGTTGCGCCACAGCCGCGATCAATGCGCTTCGCTCGGCCCCCGGCGCAAGCGCGGCTTCCAGCGCCGCTCCCGACGTACTGACGTCGCGCATTGGTTGTATCGCAACCCAGAACCAGCCGCCCAGGATCAGGAGCAGCAAGCCCCCAAGCAGCCAGAACCAGCCCCACCAGTTCGGTGCGGGCAGCGCCCAGCGGGGGCGCGGCGGCATGGCCTTGTCGAGTTTGAGCGTCTCCAATCCTATTCCACCTGCTTTAGAAGGGTTATAAGGTTCCGTACCCCTAGATCAACGCACCTAGCCCCCAGAAGACCACAATCGTCGTCACGACAATCACGATCACGGCAATAGTGCTGGCCCGGCGGGCGGCCACGGGGGTGCGGGGTGCGCCCGCAAGGGCGTAGTTCCCCAACATCACACTGATGATCGCAAAGCAGACCAGCGCCAGAAACGGAATTTTTACAAACGACCACGGCCCGGTTAAAATTGGGGTCAAATAGTCAATGCTACAATCCACGCCACCCTGGCAGGCCGCAGGCGGAATAATTTTTAAGACCTGTAAATAGTGGTACAGGGCGACACCCATGCCACTGAGCGAGAGCGGCAGGCCGTACAGATAGACGCCCCGGTCATTGCGGACAATGCCTACCGCTAGGATAACGGTCAGCGGGTACATCAGAATACGCTGGTACCAGCAGAGTTGGCACGGGATCCAGTTCAGGATTTCACTGAAAAAGAGGCTCCCACATGTGGCGATCATGGCGGTCAAAAGCGCAATATGACGGGTTGCCATGGTCAGGGTCTCGAGTACCCCGCCACTGGCCTCTGGTTCGATTAGTGCAACTGGTGATTTTGCAGCCCGTGCCATAGAGCCACCCTCCTCATACGCATCTACCCTAAAATCCTATTTTACCACGCCACTTGGGTAGCTTGCCGAAACCGACGCTTGGGCGTACATTAAGCTAAAACCTACAATCAAAAATGGTATAATCAGGAGCCGCGTAGTGCGAGATGACGCAAAAGCAAATCAGCTTGAGGCAGAACCCGGCACACCAATGCCACACCAACTTTGGAGTGATGCCCAGGCGCATTTTTTAGCTGCGGCTGGCTCAGTCCTCGCTGCGTCACTTGATTACGAACAGATTCTGGCCCAGATTGCCAAATTGGCAGTGCCCACCCTGGGTGATTGGTGCTCGGTCGCCCTGGCCGAACCGGGTCGCCCGTTGCGCCGGGTGGCTATGGCCTGCGCCGACCCGGCGATGCGTCCGCTGGCCGAGGCGATCTGTCGTCTGCCCTTGAGCGAACAAAATACCTATGCCTACACCGAAGTGCTAGCTTCGGGTGAACCGGCCCTACTCGAATATCCGGCTGATCTCACCGAGTTGCAAAACTGGCTGCACACAGCCCCGGCCCATTTTACCTTGACCCAACAGATGGCCCCGCGCCTGTCTTATACGGTGCCGCTTAAGGTGCATGGTCAGACCTATGGGGCGATTACTTATACAATGACGACGTCGGGGCGTGGTTTCACACCTGAACGCCGTGCCCTGGCCGAAGAGTTGGCGCGCCGGATTGCAATCGCCGTAGACAATGCCCTGCTCTATCGCGGTGCCCAACGGCGTCTGGCGGAATTGACCACGGTGCAACAGGTGGCGCGCATGGTCAGTGGTGCCCTGAACCTTGACCAGATCTGCCGTACCGTTGTGATGCAGACCAGCGCGGCCTTTGGTTACCGCATGATCAGTATCTACCTGCGCGAGGGTGATGTCCTGTTGTTGCAGGCCGAACTAGGTTATCGTGATGTGCTTGAACGGATCTCGATCGACCAGGGGGTGATCGGGCGGGTCGCACGCCAGGGCCAAGCCCAATTTGTGCGTGATGCGGCCAGCGACCCAGACTTTCTGTTTGCAGTGGCCGAGATCCAACAGGGCATTTTTGTGCCGCTGCGTTATGCTGATGGCCCGACCCTGGGGGTGCTTGGGATCGAGAGCACCGGTGATCCTCGGCTGAATGATGATGATCTGCGCATTTTGACCCTGCTCGCCGATCAATTAAGCGTCGCTCTGATCAATGCCCGGCTCTTTTTACGGCTCGAAGACGCCGCCAGTCGCTGGCGAGCCCTGGTCGAAACCGCAACCAATGTGGTGATCTGTCTGGATCCTGTGCTGCGGGTGACCGAATTTAACCAGCGCGCCGAACAGATCTTTGGCGTGAGCCGCGAGCAGGCGCTGGGACAAGATTATTTGCATACGTTTGTGGCTCCACAGGATCGAATCACGCTGGCCGGTCTCGCGGCGATGGCCCTTTCGGGTCAACCGCCTCGGCCCCTTGAATTGGTTGTCGAACGCGACGATGGCGCGCTGCAGACGCTGCTCTGGACCCTCAGTTGTCGGCGGGGGAGCAATGGTGCGCCAACCGAATTGTTGATCGTAGGCCAGGATATTACCGAACGGCGTGAGGCCGAGCAGGCCCGTCTTGCGGTTGAGCGCAAAATGCTTGAGGCCCAGCGCCTCGAAAGTCTGGGGGTGCTGGTTGGTGGTATTGCCCACGATTTTAATAATCTCTTGGCCGCCATCCTTGGCAATGCGAGCCTATTGCTGCTTGATCTTCCGCCCGAGAGTGACGCCTTTCATAGTGCGTGCCAGATCGAGGTGATTACGCAACGGGCCGCCGAACTGGTCGGTCAGATGCTCGCCTATGCCGGACGCGGCTATTTCCAGCTTCAGCCGCTTGATCTGAACGCCCTCGTGAATGAGATGACCGTACTGCTGCACGCCTCGATGCGCAAAACCGCCTTGCTGCATGAGCAGCTTGACGCCGATTTGCCCCCGGTCGAGGCTGACGCAGCCCAGATTCGCCAGGTCGTGATGAACTTGATCGTCAATGCCTCCGAGGCGTTGGCCCCCGAGGGCGGCGAAATCACGCTTACCACGGCCTCGCGGTATGTGCGGGTCGCCGATTTGGCTGATGCGGTAGTGGGTGCCGAGCACCCCGCTGGTTGGTATGTGGCCCTTGATGTGCGTGATAATGGCAGTGGTATGGATGCATCAACCTTGCCACGCATCTTCGAGCCCTTCTTCTCGACTAAGTTTACCGGGCGGGGCCTGGGGCTTGCTGCGGTGCTGGGGATTGTGCGTAGCCACAACGGTGCCCTCCTGGTGCAGAGTACCCCTGGTCAGGGGAGTTGTTTTACAGTGTTGCTGCCCGCGTTGTTAGAAGCTTCGCTCCAGCCGGTTGCCCAGGCCAGCGCCCCGCCCCGTTTACCGCCGATTGTGCGTTATGACCGGCCACTGGTGCTGATTATTGATGACGAAGATGAGGTGCGGGCTATGATTGCTCGGGTGCTCGAACGCGAGGGCTTCGCAACCGCAGGTGCCCCCGATGGAGAACAGGGCCTAGCCTTGAGCCGCCGCCTCGCGGCGCGCCTGGGGGCGGTGGTGGTTGATCTGACGATGCCGCGCCTGAATGGTCAACAGGTGTTTTATCATCTGCGCCAGGAACGCCCCAATCTGCCAGTCATCTTGATCAGTGGCTTTACCGCCGAGGAGATCGCGCATCGTTTTGGAACCCAACGCCCCGATGCGATCATCCAGAAACCCTTTGATCCGCATACTCTGCTTGGGGTACTGCGCCAGTTGATCCCTCCTCCTGAACCTTGAAAGCTCTGGTATAATTGAACAGATAAGCTTTGCAAAGTGTGAACATCTATGTCTCAAGCCGATCCGCTCATCCGGCTCGAACAGGTGAGCAAAAGTTACCAAGAAGCGGGTCGTCAACGGGTAGTGTTGCATGACCTGTCGCTTACCGTGGCCCGTGGCGAACTGGTCGTCTTAATTGGCAAGAGTGGCAGCGGCAAAAGTACTTTGCTCAATCTGGTCAGTGGGATTGATCAACCATCGAGTGGGGAGGTCTGGGTGGCCGGGCAGCGCCTGGATCGGTTGAGCGAACATAATCGCACCCTCTTTCGGCGTCAAAAAGTTGGCTTTGTCTTTCAGTTCTTCAATCTGGTACCAACCCTGACCGTACTCGAAAATGTGTTGCTGCCCCTCGAATTGAATGGGCGCAGTGGCCCCGCAGCCCACACCGCCGCCGAAGCGATGTTGGCGGCGGTGGGCCTCGATGGACGCGAAGCCAGTTATCCTGATCGGCTCAGTGGCGGCGAACAACAACGGATCGCGATTGCTCGCGCCCTGATTCACGATCCTGACCTGATCCTCGCTGATGAGCCCACCGGCAATCTTGATGCCGAAACCAGTGCCCAGGTCCTCGATCTGCTTGATCGCCTTAGCCGCCAGGCCGGCAAAACCATGATCATGGTAACCCATAGCCCCGATGTGATCGGTGTGGCTGATCGCGTATTGCGCATGCGCGAGGGCCGCCTCCGTGAGGAAGCGACCCTTTTGACCCAGACTGAATAAGCTGTAACTAGCGACCCTACAATCAGCATGTTATGCTGAATTGGTGATCAAGAACACTGTAGAAGGCGCACATTCTATGAGTACTTCGACCGAACTCCGGCGCTTCAAAGCTCCACGTTGGATTAGCACCGAGGCGGGTCAGTGGGCCTACGAGGCCAACGAAGAATGGCGTCGCCGCGCCAACCAGACTTTTGGGGTCAACGAGCGTCGGATGCTTCTGGAAGAAGCCGAACAACTCCGCCACGCGCCAGTGCCCCAAGAGTAAGCCCGTCACGGTTGGCGCACCCCGAGCACGATCAGGGAACCGCGGGGCACGAGATCGCCATTGAGGATGCCGCGCCCATTTTCGATCTGGGCGCTGACCACTTCGTTTGGGCGGTAACGCTCAAAATCAGTGAGCCGTTCCGGTCCCTGTTCATCCACATAAACAAGGTTCAGGCCGGGCGTGGTCGCTAAGATCTGCTCGGCTTGTTCGCGTTGCAGCCCAATGATCGCCGGAAAGCGTACCACGTCGCCCTGGCTTACCACCATGGTCACCACCTGCCCCTGGGGTATCCGCAAGCCCGGGCTAGGGGTCTGGCGAATCACAAAGCCCGGATCAACACTCTGGCTCGGCTCGTCGAGTTGTTCGATCGCTAAGCCAATTGCGGCCAGACGTTGCCGGGCGAGATCACTGGGGATGCGCTGAATATCGGGTACTTCGACCAGCAGTGGCCCGAGACTCACGGTGAAGGTTACGGGCTCACCCTGGGCCAGACTGGTGCCGGGGGGTACGGCCTGACTGATCACCTGGCCAAAGGCAACCTGAGGATCATTGGCTTCTTGGCGGACGGGGAGCAGCAAGAGTTGACGCAAGGCCAGTTCGGCTCCATTGGCGGTCAGGCCGGTGAGTTCGGGGACAGGCACCAGCACAGGTGGGGTTGGGGTCAGTTCATCGGGGGCCAGGGTCGCGGTGGCAGTGGGCCGATTGGGTGTAACCGTACCGCCTCCGCCCCCAAGCCCGGCCAGCAGCCCGCCTAGGGCTCCTGAACCAAACAGATAAACGACCCCCAGCACACTCGCAAGCACGAGCATCCCGACGACAAAAACCCCACAGCCGACGCCATCCTGGCGGGGTGCCCGGGCTGGGGTGTTACGGGGTGCAACCGGCACCCGTCCAGTCGCGCCGACCCCTTGAGGGCGGGCTGGCGCAGGTTGGGCGGCAGGGCGCAGCGGGGCTGGTGCAGGCGGGGCGGCTGGCCGGGCCATGGCAGGATTGACCGCCGTAGCCTGTTCGGCAAGTTGGTTATAATCCCGGAGCAGCCGGGCGAACTCCTGGGCCTGTTGCGGGCGTTGGGCCGGATCTTTGGCCAGGGTACGCAAGACCAGCGCCTCAAGGCCGATTGGAATGCACGGGTTCAGGCTGCATGGCGCGGGTGGCGGCTCGCTGACGTGTTTCATGGCGACGGCGATTGCATTGTCGCCGCTGAAGGGCAAGCGCCCGGTCAGCATCTCGTAGAGCACCACACCCAGCGCGTAGACATCGGATTGGGCCGTGGCGGGCCGACCTTGGGCCTGTTCGGGCGAAAGGTAGTCTACGGTGCCAAAGGCGATCCCGGTTTCGGTCAAAGCGGTCGAAAGATGGCTCTTGGCGACGCCAAAATCGGTAATCCTTGCCCGGCCATCATTAGTGACCAGCACATTTTGCGGTTTAATGTCACGATGGATCATGCCCGCCCGATGGGCCGCATAGAGGCCCTGGGCGATCTGTTCGGCGAGGCTGACCGCACGCTCAACGGCAAGCGGCGCTTCGCGGGCGATGATCTGCTTCAGATCAACCCCGTCTACATACTCCATCACGATATAGTGGACATCGCCGTCCTGACCCACATCGTAAATATCTACCAAATTCGGATGGGTCAGCATCGCCGCCGCCTGGGCCTCGTGGCGGAAGCGATCCAGAAAATCGGGTTCATTCAGAAAGTGGCTATGGGGAATCTTGACGGCAACGCGGCGATTGAGGCGCAGATCGCGGCCACTATAGACCCGCGCCATGCCACCCTCGCCAATTTTGCGCTCAAGTTCGTACCGTCCGTCAAGCAGCTTCTTTTGCATAGATATCGAGTAGCCTGTTCATCACGTTTTTTTAGCTGTGCAATACAATCGTGCCGGTGGTCAGGTTTGGCGGCGTCGTTTCACCATCCAGGATCGCTTCGAGCAAAGCCAGATTGACCACATCTTCGTAATTGTAGTGTAGCAATGTAGCCAGGGCCTGCTGGTCGGCATAGGTTTCGTAGCGTGCCCAGAGCCGGGGGGCATCCCAACCCGATAGGCCGGCACTAGCGCGGACGATGCCAAGTCGCTGTTCGACGACCTTAAGGCCACCACGCAAGCCACGCTTGCGGCAAACATACAACAGATCACGATGCTCGTATTCAGCCTTCAGGTCAGCGAAGAGCCGCTTCCGAATCACTGGTAGATCAAAGCCACTCCCATTAAACGTAATCAGGGTGGTGATCCCGTCCAGATATGCATAGAGGTTCAGGTCATGCACGCCACCCCCAACCAGTTGGGTCGTGCCCTGGTCAGGCCGGTAGATCCCAAGCACACTGATCGTCCCGTGATAACTGGTTTCAATATCGAGATAGGCCCGCATAATTCATTCGGGTATAGCCCGCGCAGGCGGGCTTCACTTCCCATCGCTCGCCGTGCAAGATTGTTCGCCTGAGGGCGTGGGAGAACATGGTTCTCCCACTAACTCTCCGCAGGGAACGAGCGTTAGCGATGTTCCCTGCGGCATCATACCGCGCAAGTATTATACTCCTGCTATAGTACGCGCAATTTCCGCTTTTGGTTGCCTGGAGTTACAACAATGTGTGCTGCCACCCCGTTGCCCGTCGTGCTCGACACTGATCCTGGGATTGACGATGCCCTGGCGATTTTACTGGCCCTGGCTTCGCCCGAAATTGATCTGCGGGCCTTGAGTGTGGTGCATGGGAACTGTGCGTTTGCCGATACGGTGACGAATGCGCTGGCGGTCTTGCAGTTGGGCGGCGCACCGACCCTGCCGGTGGCGGCGGGCTGCGACCGGCCACTGTTGCGCCCGCTGGTGACGGCGCTCGATACCCATGGCGGGCAAGGGCTTGGGTATGCCACCTTGCCGCCGAGCCCGGTTGCGCCGATCAGTGAGCACGCGGTTGATCTGCTCATCCGCGAAATTATGGCGGCCCCGGGTCAGGTGACGCTGGTCGCCATTGGCCCCTTGACCAATGTGGCCCTGGCGCTGCGGAAGGAGCCGCGCCTAGCCCATGCCGTGCGGCAGTGTATTGTGATGGGTGGAGCCCTGCGGGCTGACGGCAATACCACGCCCTTGGGCGAGTTCAACGTCTATGCTGATCCGCACGCGGCCCAGATTGTCTTCACGAGTGGCATGCCGATCACCTTGATGCCCTGGGATATGACGAAAGATGTGCGGATGAGCCAGGCCGATGTAGACCGGTTGTTGGCGCGGGGTGGCCCGATTCCCCAGTTTGTTGCCGCCGCCACCCGTTTCTATATCGAGTTTCATCTTAAGCAGTTTGGCTGGGCCGGCTGCTCGATCAACGACCCTGCCGCGCTGGCCCTGGTCTGGTGGCCCGAATTGGCCCGCACCCGCCCACTGTATGTTGCGGTCGAAACCTGTAGCCCCTTGACGCTGGGCAAGACGGTGGGTGACTTTGATGGCCTGACTGGCGAGCCACCGAATCTGCACCTGGTCGAATGGTTTGACAGCGCAGAGTTTGTGCGGCGTTTTTTGGAGCGGATTGAGCATCTGATTGATCGGCTTGAGGGTTAACGCCCGAACCGCGCCCGCAAGGCCCCCACAAAGAAGCCGAGGGCTTCGATGCGCAGCAGACTGGCCAGGGCCAGGTAGATTATGGCCCCGGCGCTCCCAGCGAGGGCCACCAGGATCAGTGGGGGTAGCCCTGGCCCGAGTTGCGTCAAGCTGATTACCGCGGCGGCCATCATGATCGAGGCCAACAGACCCTTGGCCGCCGCCTCGCCCAACCGCAGTCCATGCAGGGGCACCGCCCGGATGAGCAGCAGGTAGGTCAAGAGGGCGTGACCAATCCATTGGGCCGAATTGCCGATCACCAGTGCCAGAAAGCCCAGGTTACTGAACCAGAGCAGCGGCAGCGCAACCAGCAGGTAGGCCCCAATCGCGGCCCCCTGGATCAGATTGGGGGTCAGGGTATTTTTGCGGGCGTAAAAAGCAAAGATCAGAACTTGATCGAGGGCCGCAGCGGGCAAGCCAGGCAGGTAGAGCAAGAGGGCCATGGCGGTGGCGGCGGTATCGGCGGCGGTGAAGGCATTGCGCTCGAAGACCAGGGCGGTAATCGGGTTGGCCAGGGCGGCCAGACCCGCCGTCGCTGGCAGAATCAAGAGCAAGACCACCTTGAGGCCCATCGCCAGCGTGGTACGAAAACTATCCTCATCGTTGGCGGCACTCTGGCGCGACAGTGTGGGCAAGACCGCCAGCGCCACCGCCGACGCAACCAGGCCCAGTGGCAACTGGATCAGGGTTGTGGCGTAACGCATCGTACTGAGCGCAGCATCAAAACCAGCGGCCAGGCGACGGTCAATCAGGGTACCAATAATCGAAAAGGCGATCCCGAGGGCGACCGGGCCATACAGGCGCATAATCCGTCCCACCGCCGGGTGACTCAAATTGAGGCTCGGGCGTAATTTGGCCCCACGTAGCCCCGGGAGTTGTAAAGCAACCTGGGCCACGGCCCCGATCACCGCTCCGGCCGCCAGACTCGTGACCCCAAGCCGTTCGTGGAGCAGCACAATCGTCAGGACCATGCCCAGATTAAAGGCGACCATGGTAAATGCGGGCAGCAGAAAGCGCCGCTGGGCGTGCAGCACTGCCGTCGCCAGCCCCGAAAGGCCCATCAGCAGAACGGCGGGCATCAGCAGGCGCACCAGCGGGGTTGCCAGGGCATGCAATTCAGGCTGATTCGGCCCGGCGAGGGCGGTCACAAGCAGGGGGGCCTGCCATGCAGCCAGGGCGGCCAGCACCGTAAGTGCGGCCAGGGCAATCGTCAGCACCGCCGAGACAATCCGCCAAAACTCGTCGCGGTCACCTTCGGCATATTCGGCAAAGACGGGCACCAGGGCGGCACTGACCGCTCCGGCGATCAACAGATCATAAACCGTGCTCGGTACCGTCCAGGCCAACTGGAAGGCATCCACTTCCAGGCCACGCCCAAAAAAAGCAGCAATAATTGGCTCGCGGATAAAACCTACCAGGCGACTGGCAATATTGCCGAACGCAATCAATAGCGCCGCACTCAGCAAGGCACGGTTCGTGCCTGAGGAGGTGTTCATAGGAAGCGTGGGCGTAACCGGGGCGCATCTCCCACGCCGGGTGGAGAACCGCTTGCCCGTGGTGGCACCGCTTGCCCCACGCCGGGTGGAGAACCGCTTGCCCGTGGTGGCACCGCTTGCCCCACGCCGGGTGGAGAACCGCTTGCCCGTGGTGGCACCGCTTGCCCCACGCCGGGTGGAGAACCGCTTGCCCGTGGTGGCCCCGCATCTCCCACGCCGGGTGGAGAACCGCTTGCCCGTGGTGGCACCGCTTGCCCCACGCCGGGTGGAGAACCGCTTGCCCGTGGTGGCCCCGCATCTCCCACGCCGGGTGGTGGTAAGCGCCTATGCGCTGAAGCCGGGTGGTGGGAAATCATGGATTTCCCACCACCCTATTGCCCACCGGCAGTCGAAACCGCCTCGCCGGTGAATTGGCGCACAATCCGATTCAGGGCGGCTGGCTCAGCGGCGAAGGTTGCAGGTGACCGCAGATCAACAATCGCGTGCGAGTCGATCGCATAGCGCACGATCTGGTCGGCATTTATGCCCCGAGCGAAGCCAGCTAATTCGAGCATGCGTTTACGATTAAGATCAGTTTTTACATAATCCCGCATGGCCCCAGTATAGTTATCTAGACTGGTCAATTGCTGGAGCAGACCACGGTCGCGGATGCGCTCAAAGATTGCCATCAGTACCTGTTGCTGGCGCTGATTGCGACCGAAGTCGCTATCGGCGTGGCGGGTGCGGGCATAGATGAGCGCCCGTTCGGCATTCAGGCGTTGTGGCCCGGCCTCGAAACGCACCTCCATCGTGCCATAATCCTCAGTCGGATAGGCCGGGTCATAGAGCGGTTCGGGCACATCAACCGTAATCCCACCAAGCAGGTCAATCAGGGCCTCGAAGCCCTGAAAATTGATCAAGACAAAATGATCAACTTTCAGGCCAAGTAACCCACCAACGGTTGACTTCGCAAGGGCAGCCCCGCCACCGGGACCAAAGCGGCGTTCGCCGAGGGCATAAGCGGCATTGATCCGACCTTCGCCCCCACTGGGATAATTCACCCAGAGGTCACGCGGGATCGAGAGCATACTGACCCGTCCGCTTTCGCGCTCGATACGCACCAGCACCAGCGCATCGGTGCGGGTCGGCTCGGTATCTTGGGGGCGCGCATCCGTGCCCAACAAGAGCACATTCAGGGTCGGCTGGCTGAGGGTTGGGATCGGCTCATCGGGCACCGCCGCTACCGGGGCCTCAACTTGCTCACCCTCGACGACCGGAGCCGACGGAGGGCCAAACAGTTCGTCGTGGACGGGCGACGTATGTGATACCACAATGTTTGTAGCCGGTTCAGTCGCTGGTTCAGCGGCTGGTTCACCAAGGAGTTCGAGATCGAGATCGAT
The DNA here is from genome assembly GCA_048381555.1 of Oscillochloridaceae bacterium umkhey_bin13. Taxonomy (GTDB): domain Bacteria; phylum Chloroflexota; class Chloroflexia; order Chloroflexales; family Chloroflexaceae; genus Viridilinea. Next base: position 5,001 of record JBLWKA010000037.1, on the reverse strand, counting down.
TGGTGTAACGATCATGGCATCAATATCAGCGAGCGCCTGGCGCCATTCAAAGGCGAGACGCAGGGTTATGACCGTGAATATTAGACTCACGGCAATGATGGCGCTAACCACGAGGCGCCTCTGTTGTAGCGGCATACCTCCGAATCTCCACTCAATGAGCGCATCAACAGGGTCCTGGCAAGGGCGACGATGTGCTTAAGCGCACCGGAGTGCGTCGGGCAGCACCATTGCCAACCCTGCTTCAGACCCTGTCACATGCTTGTACTATACCACAGGATGGTACCAACCAACGCAGGCGCGGCTGAAATTAGACTGATGCGGGGCTTAGATCAGGCCAACATCACCTGCGGTAATCGTATGCAAGATCCCGGCCTGGTCACGTACCAACAAGGCCCCGGCGCGGTTGACCGCTTCGGCAATACCTGTAATTGTGCCTTCAGGCGCTGTAATATGGACTGCTTGACCAAGGGTGATCAGGCGCGCCTGCCAGGCCGCAAAGAGTGTCTCGCCCTCCCCATGACGGAGCCGTTCGTGCCATGCGTCCACTCGGCGCAGCAGCGCCCGCAACAAGGTCAGCCGATCAACGGTCTGCCCGGCGGCGGCATCGAGACAAGTGGCCGGATAGCGGGTCAATTCGGCGGGAGGTGCTGCACTCAGGTTAATGCCACAGCCGATAATCGCCCAATCAACCTGGGCACTTCCTAGACCTATTTCCAGCAAAATACCGGCCGTTTTGGCCCAACTACCGGTCGGAGGCGGGGACTGCGTACCGAGAGCGGGAGCCGCCGGGGGCGTCGGGTCATCCGGCAAAGGCGAGGTGGAACCGGCAACAGGATCATTGGTGTGACTCCCAACCGCACGCACCAGCAGATCATTCGGCCATTTCAGCCCTGGGCGCAACGGTGTGACATCCTCAACCGCCTCGCAGAGGGCGACGGCGATCAACCAGACCAGTGCCACGCCCTGGTCTGGGGGGAGCCAGGTTGGGCGCAGTGCCAACGAAAAGAGCAGCGCACTTCCCGCTGGGGCGACCCATAGGCGACCCATTCGTCCCCGTCCGGCGGTTTGCTCATCAGCGAGCACGAGCACCGGCAATTGGTGCTCATCAAGCTCATGTAGCAATTGGCGTGCCAGGTCTTGGGTCGAAGCGACCTGATCATAGCTGCGAACGGTACGTGGGAGGGCTGCGGTGGCGAGATCGGCGGTGATAGCGATAGGATCAAGCATAGGGGTAGGATGGTTGATAGGCGGCGGCTTCGGTATACTATACTACGTTGGCCCACGAGGCGATTGCGAATAAGGTTGCCAACCCCTTCACAACAAGGAGGATGACCAATGGCTGATGAACTGATTTCGCGGTTACGAGTGCCTGATGAGCAGGAGTTGCCCGAGGATGTGCAGGCCCTATTTGCCGCAAGCCGTGCCCGACCCGGCTTTGTACCGAATGTGTATCGTGCCCTGAGCCTACGCCCTGCGGTGCTGCGTGGTTTCATTGCGCTCTACGAAGCCTTGATGCTCGACGAGGGCCGTTTGAGCAAGGCCGAGCGCGAAATGATTGCGGTCGCCGTTTCGGCCCAGAACCATTGCCATTATTGTCTCGTTTCGCACGGAGCAGCCTTGCGAGTGCGGGCCAAGGATGCGGTCTTGGCCGATACCGTGGCAGCTAACTATCGGGCTGCCGACGTGAGCCCACGCCAGCAGGCGATGCTGGATTATGCCGTGAAAGTCACCCGCGCCTCAGCCGAGATTAGCGAGGCCGATCATGCCCTGTTGCGTGAGCATGGTTTTGATGACGAGGCGATCTTCGAGATGACCCAGATTGCGGCCTTCTTCAATTACAGTAACCGAGCGGCTTCGGCCCAGGGTATGCGGCCCAACCCCGAATTTTATGGCATGGCTCGGGGGTAAGGTACGTTTCGCCCTCACCCTCGCAGGGCTGATGCAAAGATACTGCTGGCAAACGCAGTGACGCGCCCGTGCCGTGGGCGTGAACGCCTCGGCTCTGGCACGCAAAGCCCGCCTGCGTGGCCTGTTCAGCCCGCGCAGGCGGGCTTTGCACAAGCGTAGCCCGAGGCTTGAGCCTCTGGGGAAGCGTACCCTCCTGATGCCGTTTAAAACACCTCGATCGCCAGCGCCACCGCCTCGCCGCCGCCCAGGCACAACGAGGCCATGCCGCGCTTGCCACCCCGGCTGCGCAAAGCATGCAGCAGCGTGACCAGCACCCGTGCCCCGCTGGCCCCAATCGGGTGGCCGAGCGCAATCGCGCCGCCATGGACATTGACCCGATCCGGATCGAGTCCAACCACCCGAATGTTGGCGATCACCTGGGCCGCAAAGGCTTCGTTCAGTTCAAACAGATCATAATCGTCTACAGTTGTACCGGCCCGATCCATCACTCGTTGCATGGCAAAGGGTGGTGCGGTAAAGACCTCAAGGGGGGCCACAGCGGCCTGGGCCGCATGCTCGATGCGAGCGAGCGGACTCAACCCCAACTGGGCGGCCCGGCTGGCGCTCATCAAGACCAGGGCGGCGGCCCCATCGGTGATGCCGGGTGCATTGCCGGCGGTAACCGTGCCATCTTTGGCGAAGGCCGGGCGCAGTTTCGCCAGGGCTTGCAGGCTCGTATCGCGGCGCGGCCCCTCGTCGGTATCAATCACGACCTGGCTCCCCTTGGGGCCGGGCACGGTCACTGGGGCAATTTCGTCGGCGAAGCGGCCAGCATCAAGGGCCGCAACTGCCCGCTCGTGGGACTGGAGCGCAAGCGTATCCTGCTGCACCCGCGTGACCTTGTGGTGCTGGGCAATCCATTCGGCACTATTGCCCATATGCTGATGCTCAATCGCACACCAGAGCCCATCGTGAACGACCGCATCGAGCAATTCGCCGTGACCCAGGCGGTAGCCATGGCGGGCGCCAGGCAACAGGTAGGGCGCAGCGCTCATATGCTCCATGCCCCCGGCTACAATCACCTCGGCCTCACCGCTCCGAATCAGCGTAGCACCAAGCATCACCGCCTTCAGGCCACTGCCGCAGACCTTATTGATCGTCAGGGCGCTGACACTCTGGGCGAGGCCACCCTTAAGCGCCGCCTGCCGCGCCGGGGCTTGACCAAGCCCAGCCCCAACCACATTGCCCATGATGCACTCATCAACGCTGGCCGGATCAATCCCGGCGCGGGCTACCGCCGCCCTAATCGCTGCCGCCCCCAGATCGGTTGCACTCAGGCTTGCATAGGCCCCATTAAAACGCCCAATTGGCGTGCGGGCAGCCCCAACAATCACCACTTCTTCCATCACATCCTCCTGTTAAAACCCGCCATTGAGCACTAACAAGACAATTGCAAGTGAAACAATACTGATCGCATTCGAAAAGAGTACCGTTGCGGTGACAAATTCGGGAAGCAGCTTATTTTCCATGGCGATGATCGAAACCAGCACCGCCGTAGGCATACTGGCCTGGAGAATCCCCACATTGCGTTCGAGGTCGGGGAGGGCAAACCAGCCCACGGTCGCAAAGGCAATCAGCGGGCCAATGATGAGGCGAATGCCACTCGAGATCAGCAGGTCGGCATTGAGTTTGGGAATGCCAGCGGCGGCCAATTGGGTTCCTAGCACCAGCAGCATAATCGGAATCAAGGCCCCCGAGAGCAGTTCGAGCGGGCGGGTGACCACATTTGGCAGACTGATCTCGAACCAGTTGACGAGTAGCGCTGGAGCGAGGGCGAGCAGTGCGGGGGTGCGAAAGACTTGGCCGAGAATACTTAAACTGAAGCCCCGACTAAAATTGGCAGCCGTCACACAGACCACGAAGGCCAACACCAGATTAGCCAGAAAGTAGACTGTGGCAATGCCCAGCGCTTCGGGACCTTCGGCAAACTGAATGATCGGCAGCCCAAAATTGCCAACATTGCCAAAAGCAGCAATCATCACATACGCTGCGGTCATCGCGGCGGGGCGACGCAAGGCCCGGGCTGTGATAAAGGCAACAATAATCGTGCCGACATAGACCAGGGTGATAAAGCCGATCATCCGCCCGGCCAGGGTTGCCTCGATCCGGGTTTGACTGAGGACGCTAAATACAAAGACTGGTGTGAGCACAAAATAGGCCAGACGCGAGAGAGTGCGTACCTCGAGTTCGAGCCGTGGCCCAACCAGATAGCCCAACATTACCAACGAAAAAACCGGTACCAGCACGTTCAAAAAGATCCCGAGCAATTGTGTCATGGGCAGGGTGGCTCCTGGCGGGGGCGAGCAAGGCCCAGCGAGTTGTGCCCGCAATCATACCACTTCTGGTGCTTGCCGCACGCTACGCGGTATGCTACAATTGCGGCGGCAGAAGCGTTCGCCGATCTGCCAATTTTGATCTGTCAAGACATGTGAGTTTTTTCCCTGTCAGTCGTTGAAGTGTCCGTCCGGCCAGGCCGCCCGGCCCGCGATCGGCGGTATGTGAGGAGCGACGCCATGCCTGATGCCGCTGGCCGTAGCCCGGCGATCGTTCTCGTCGAAGACGAGCCGGATATTCTGATCATTCTGCATCGTTTGATGCGCGATCTGACGGGGGGCTACGATATTGTGACGGTGAATGGTGGGGCTGATGCCCTGGCCCAGATTGCGCTGCGCCCAGTGCCGCTGGTAATCACCGACTACAATATGCCCGGCATGAATGGCCTCCAACTCGCAGCTGCGATTAAAGAGACCTCGCCGGATACCAAGGTGGTGATGATTACGGCCTACGCTACCCCCGAGCTTGAGAAGCGCGCTCGTGAGCAGCGGGTCGATTATTATCTCCCCAAGCCTTTCCCGCTAGATCGCCTTGAGCAGATTGTGCGCGACGTGTTGCGGTAGGGTTGCTCGCGGTGCGCGCACGCCTAGGGAATCTGGGGTACCCATGGTTGCCCGTGCGCCTGTGGGTCGGGGGCGGCTGCCCACCCGGGGTACCAATGCCCCGGTGGCACCGGCCCCGGCGGCGGGGCCGCGCGGGGGGACCACGCCGGGGAATGGG
>JBLWKA010000036.1:0-40060 GCA_048381555.1 Oscillochloridaceae bacterium umkhey_bin13 | reverse complement strand
AAGCCCGCCCGCCCGCCGACGCGCGGAGGGGCGAGCTGGGCCCGCTCTCCCCCCCCAACCAGCCCGCCGCGGGGCGACGACCGGTGGGGGGTTGGGGGGGGGCGCGCGCCCCCACCCCACACCCTCCCACATCCGGCAGGTGGGCGTTAGCTCACCTGCCGGATGAAGCCCTCATCGTTAAAAGATCTGTTATCCAGACCGCAAGGGTGCATGCTATAATCAGGAAGCACAACGGATCGGTGCATTTATCAGCATGCCAAAAAGGTGTCACTATGCCGATGTATGAATACGGCTGCCGGGAGTGTGCAAGCCATTTCGACCGTCTGCGCCGGATGGATCAGGATGATACAGGTGTAACCTGCCCGCATTGTGGGGGCGCACACGTTGAGCGTCGGCTTTCGGTCTTTGCAGCGCATAGTCGGGGCAGTGGTGGGGCTTCGGTAGCGAGTACCGCACCCGTAGCGAGTAGTGGTGGTGGTTGTGGTGGCGGTTGCTGCGGTGGCGGCTGCGCCTCAAGGAACTAACCCCATGCGAGTGATGATCCTGACCGCTGGGCTTGGCACCCGCCTGCGCCCCCATACGTTTAGCAAACCCAAGCCGCTGGTCACTGTGGCGGGCAAACCAGTGCTGGCGCATATCATTGATGATCTCCTCGATATTCAGATCGAAGAACTTATTTGTGTCACGGGCTATCTTGGCAACCAGATCGAAGATTTTGTGCGGGGCAACTACGCGCAACTCAACCCACGCTTTCTGGTTCAGCACGAGATGCGTGGTCAGGCAGATGCAATCTATCTGGCCAAGGAGGTGACAGGGCCGTTGCTGGTGGTGTTCGGCGATGGTCTGGTGGGGATCAACAAAGCCCGCCTCGCCACACGGCCCAACGAAGGCATTATTTACTGCAAAGAGGTAGACGACCCGCGGCGTTTTGGCGTTGCGGTGGTCGAAGATGGTCGAATCATGCGTCTGGTCGAGAAGCCCACCGAACCGGTTTCGAACCTCGCGGTGGTTGGTTTCTACTATCTGCCCGAGGCCAGTCGTTTGATGCAGGCGATTAGTTATATTATGGAGCGCGGGATTCAGCTCAAAGGTGAGTACTATCTTGCTGATGCGCTTCAGGTGATGATCGAGCGGGGCGAGGTATTGACAGCTGAGGCCGTGCCGATGTGGCGTGACTGTGGCACGATTGAAGCCCTGTTAGATACAAATCGCTACCTGCTTGAACACGGCCATAGTACGGGATGGGAGACCTCAACTGCGGTGATTATTCCGCCAGTGCATATTGCCCCCAGTGCGGTAATCGAACATTCGGTCGTTGGGCCACACGTTTCGATTGCGGCTGGCGCGGTGATCCGCGAATCGATCATTAGCGACTCGATCATTAATGTCGGTGCGCAAATTAAATCAGTGATTATGTCAAAGAGCCTAATCGGAGACAAGGCCTATGTTGACGGGATCAGCCACGAGCTGAACGTCGGCGATGCGTCGGATATCCGTCTTGGCTAGGGGAACCTATGATCGCCTATCGCTTCCACGCCCGCGGCAATGGCGCTGCAGGCAAGGCCAATGTGGGCCAGGGGAAGTTTGATGCGACCCCGTCGCTCATTCCGCTTACCACACCCGCCTATCGTGCCCAGCAGGCTGCCGGTGGTGAACAGCAGTTGCTGGCTCATCTGACAGCCCAGCTCGGTCACATCTTTCCGGCCGGGTTTCTTACCGCTTACTACGTAGCCCTCAAGACGAGTCCCTTTGTGGTGCTGACTGGCCCCGAAGGGACAGGCAAAGCAGCCCTTGCCGCTGGTCTCGCCCGCTCACTAGTCGGCAGTGCGAGCGGCCAGTTCGTGACGATTGGTTCGGATAGCTGGGCCAGACGAGGTAGTCAGGCCAGTTATTACCGTGGCATCCACGAACGGTTTGGGATTAGCCAGTTGAGCGAGACCCTTCAGGAGGCGGCGGCCCCTGAGAGTATGGGCAAGCTGTTCTTCGTACTGTTGCGCGGCCTCACTGCCGAGGAGCTTGACAGCTATTTGAATGGCATGCTGCGGGTGAGCCCCAGTGGCGAGCGCCGCTTGGCCTTGCCTGGGCTAGCCCTTGATGAGCAGCCCGTTATTCCGCCTAACTGTTTTTTGACGGCGACCCTGCATACCAGCCCTGAAGTTGCCCTTGATCCGCAGTTGTTGAAACAAGCGGGCCGGATCGAGGTCAGTGCGGCCCTGCATGCCGAAGCACAGTTGCCTGAGTTGCCCCCACCACCAGTTGGCTTTCAACGCACCATGTTGGCGGCGCTGCGCCGTGATCCGCGCTGTGCCCGTGCTGAGTTGATCAATCTGTTGGGGCGACGTGATCTGGCGACGCTAACGCCTTCGCCGACACTCTCGCGGCGGTTGATCGAGCAGGGGATTGCCCTGAGCCGCAGTCAGCGCGAAGCGGCGCTGGCCTATGTAGCCAATAGCTTTGATGCCGATGGGCGCGGCCTGTTTGATGCGACGAACCCACTCCGCAATGCCCAACTCGCCTTTGAGGTACAGTTGAGCCATTTAGTTTTGGATGCGGTGGAATTGGGGTAATGGTTGAACCGGGTGGGCGCGTTGCGCCCACCCGGTTCAACCATGGGGGGAGCACCTACAGATGCGCCGCATAGGGTAATCGGGCGGGGGCGACGGGCCACCGGGGTGGGCCACAGCGGGCAACAGAATGTTTGACAGCCGTAGCACCCCTGTGGTACGATTCGCTAACCGCGAGTTGTTGTATAACGAATGGTGGCGCTGTCGCCGCCACTGGGTGCCTTGATGCCCCGATCCTTCCCCTCGGCATGTGCGGTGCTGCTGCGCTCGTTGCTCTAGCAAGGATGATCTATGGCCCCGTTGCTTGAAGTACGCGACCTCCAGACCCAGTTTCACACCCAGGATGGTGTCGTTAAGGCGGTTGATGGTGTTTCGTTCTATGTTGAGCGCGGCGAAACGCTGGGCATTGTTGGCGAGTCAGGGTGTGGCAAGAGTGTCACCTCGCTTTCGATTATGCGCTTGATTCCCTCACCGCCTGGCAAGATTGCTGGGGGGCAGATCCTGTTTGATGGCGAGGATTTGCTGAAACTAAACGATGAGGAGATGCGCCATATTCGTGGCAATCGGATCGCGATGATCTTCCAGGATCCGATGACCTCGCTCAATCCAGTTTTGACGGTCGGACGCCAGATCACCGAGTCGCTCGAACTGCATATGAAACTCTCGAAGAAAGAGGCGCTGAACCGCGCCGGCGAGTTGTTGCATATGGTGGGGATCCCGAGTGCGACTAAGCGGCTCGATAATTACCCGCACCAGTTTTCGGGGGGCATGCGCCAACGGGTGATGATTGCGATGGCGCTGTCGTGCAACCCTGAACTGTTGATTGCCGATGAGCCAACCACCGCGCTTGATGTGACGATCCAGGCCCAGATTTTGGAGTTGATCAATCGGCTGCGCGAAGAGTTGGAAACTGCCGTGATTATGATTACCCACGATCTCGGGGTGGTCGCTGGTATGACTGACCGGGTCACGGTGATGTATGCGGGCAAAGTGGTCGAAGAAGGGCCAACCAAAGAGATTTTTGCTAATCCACGGATGCCGTATACGATTGGGCTGTTGCGCTCGATCCCACGCCTCGATGAAGAACGTGGTCGCAAGCTCAATCCAATTCGGGGCTTACCGCCGAGTTTGATCGATCTGCCCCAACTGTGCCCGTTTAGCCCACGCTGTGATTATGTGCAAGAAGCCTGTCTGACCAAGACGCCACCGCTGCGGCCGGTCGCCGATGACCATAATGCCGCATGTCTGTTTGATATTTCGATGGAGACGCCGATCCCTGAGCGCAAGCCCGAGAGTGTGGCTGTGTGATCAGGGTGGGTACACGGTTGGCGTGTAGGGACGCAGCACGCTGCGTCCGTACGAAGGTGCCGGGGCGTGATGGCTACTTTCACCTGATGAGGATCGCATGACAGTTTCTGCATATGATAGCGCCAGCGGTGAGAATCTGATCGAAGTGAGTGACCTGAAGATGCATTTTCCGGTCAATCAGGGGATTATTTTCCAGCGCCGCGTTGGGACCGTGAAGGCGGTTGATGGGCTTAGTTTTACGATTAAAAAGGGCGAAACGCTCGGTCTGGTCGGCGAGTCGGGCTGTGGCAAGAGCACGACCGGCCGGGCGATTCTGCAACTCTATCGGCCCACGGCTGGTGAGGTACGGTTTAGAGGTACCGACCTGGTGGGTCTGCGCGGCGATGCGTTGCGCAAGATGCGCCGTGAAGTGCAGATGATCTTCCAGGATCCTTATGCCTCGCTCAATCCGCGGATGACGGTCGGTGATATTATTGCCGAGCCAATCAAGGTGCATAAGCTGCGCCAGGGCAAAGAGGTGCGGGAACGGGTCGAGGAACTGCTCAGTCTGGTTGGGCTTAATCCCGCCTTTGCCAATCGTTATCCCCACGAATTCTCGGGTGGTCAGCGCCAGCGCATCGGGATTGCCCGCGCCCTGGCAGTCGAACCGAGTTTTGTGGTCTGTGATGAGCCGGTTTCGGCACTCGATGTTTCGATCCAAGCCCAGGTGGTCAATCTGCTCGAAGAGTTGCAAGACAAACTCGGCTTGACCTATCTGTTTATTGCCCACGACCTGAGTGTGGTCAAGCATATCTCGGATCGGGTCGCGGTGATGTATCTGGGCAAGATGGTCGAATTGGCCGAGGGGCCGAAACTCTACAGTATGCCGCTGCACCCCTATTCTCAGGCCCTCTTGTCGGCCGTGCCGATCCCTGACCCGAAGATCGAGCAGCAGCGCCGCCGGATTATCCTTGAAGGCGATGTGCCGAGCCCGCTCAATCCACCTTCCGGCTGCCACTTCCATACCCGCTGCCCAATTGCGATCCAGAAGTGCAAGGAAGAAGAGCCGCCCTTTATTGATTATGGCGACGGCCATTTTGCGGCTTGCTGGCGGGCACGCGAGTCGGCGGAATTGATGCCTACGATTGCGAAACAGCAGGCCGAAGCCGCCGCTGCGCGCATCCACGCCGATATTCTGAAGGTCAAAGGGGTTGCTGACTAAGGCATTGGGTTGTGGGGTTAGGGAATTGTGGGGTGGCGATCCCAGATTAATGGAATCGCCACTCCATTTGGTTTAATAGTTGGCACGCAGCCACGCGCGCCAGCCCGCATCAAATTCGGCAAAACTTAGGCCGAAGACCCGTTGCAGCGCCCCGTCGTAGCGCGCCTCGCCGGTTCCCGGGGTCTCGTTGAAGGCGCGGGCTAGTTCCCACAATGTATCGAGCCCACCCAACTCCTGGTCAATATAGGCCACAAGCGAGTAGGAAAGCCCATAGGCGAGCGAGCGGTCGCGCTCCAGCAGGTAGAGATGATCGAGATCCTGGGGGTTGGTGCCGCCTGCGGGATCGAGGATCGGAATGATGCGGTCGGCCCGCACGGCGGCGCTCACTTCGTCAGCCCGGGGACTGTCCGAGACGTATTCGGCCAAGCCTTCGTACATCCAGTCGCGCATCGTGGCAACGGGCATAAAACTGCGCTGGTTGACGAGATGGGTATACTCGTGGACGAGGGTCTGGTAGAGATCGGGCTCCCAGCCTTCGTTTGCGTCGTACCAACTGTAGACGTACGAACCGGGCGTATAGATGTCCATGCGGTCACCCCGGGGCCGGGCTGCCGACGTATACCAGGCAATCGCCCCCGAACTGGCGGGCGGGGTGATCCCAAAGATCGGGCGAATATAGACGTTATACTTGCCCTCGGGCAAAGCCCCGAGCCGCTCGCCCACCTGAACCCGGGCCTGCTCCATCAGTTCAACCAGGCGGGCATTCACCGGGTCGGCCCAGGCATAGGTGTAGAAGGTAAAGTTTTCGCTCTCGATCGTGATCCGCTCGCCTAGTTCACGTTCAGTTGGCTCCGAGATCACCCAGCGCCCGTCAACCTCACGCATAAGCCAGTCGTAGCGCACGCCACCAATACTGTCAACCTGCACCTGGACAAAGCCGAGTTCGCGGGGGGTGATGGCACTGACCCGTAACTGGGGGAAGCCGCTGCGGCGGAGCGCCGAACCCTGGTAGTTCTCGAAACGCTCTTGCACCAGACGGCGGATCGGGGCGTTCGTCTGATCAACCGTCGTACGCAACAGATCGGGGTCGTTTTCGCTGTAGGCGCGCACATAGGCATCGAGGGTGGCCTGAATGGCTTGTTCGAGGGCGACCGGATCAGTGCCAGTCGGTGGATTGACCGGAGCCGAGGCCGGGGTGTCGGGTGCGATCACGATTGCGGTGGCCTCGGGGGCGAGCGGCGGGGGCGGTTCGGCAGTGGGTTGGTTGGTCGTGCAGCCCACCAACAGGGCCACAGCGAGGATCAGCGAGAGGTAGCGCATGGTCGCCTCGAGATTGCTAGGGATTGATCAGTGGGGATCGGAGGTGCAACCCGGCATGGTCGCCCAGGTCAGCCACGCCCACGCGGGCTGCTCCTACGGGATGGTGCGATAATGGGTATGCTCATACGGTGTATCGTACCATAGAGGAGCTTGCCGCGACGTGGATGTGGCGATCTTAACCTGGTTGCGAGGGCCGGAGGGCACTGCCATCCTGGCGGAACTGGCCGAGCGTGGGGTGGACGAGGCGCTGGCCTTGCCTGAACTTGAGCGCTTGCGGCGGGTTACGACCCCCGAACGGGCCAGAGCGGCGTTCGAGTTGAGCCTGTTGCGACGACGCGCTGCCGCCAAATTCCCCCAGGCCGAGCGGCTCTATTTTACGCGTGAGGCGCTTGAGCAGGCCAGTGCGGCCCCGGTGGCGGCCCAACGAGCGCAGCGGCTAGCCCTGTGGGGGTTGGTGGCCGATCTGGGCTGTGGGATCGGCGGGGATGCGCTGGCACTAGCCGCCGCTGGGGCCGACGTGATCGCGGTAGACCGTGACCCTTTGCGGCTCGCGCTGTGTCAGGCCAATGCCGAGGTGTTGGGCCTAGCCGGGCAGATCACAACCCTGGAACGCGATCTGCTGCGCGAAGATCCGCCGCCAGCCGAGGCGCTCTTCTGTGACCCGGGGCGGCGGGCCGGCGGGAAGCGGCGTTTCGACCCAGCCAGCTACGAGCCACCCTTAAGCCATCTTCTGGCCTGGCGTAGCCGCTGGCCCGCCCTGGCCGCGAAACTGGCCCCGGGGATCGAGCGGACGGCCCTGCCCGCCGACGCCGAGCTTGAATTTGTTTCGCTCGAGGGTCAACTGAAAGAGGCCGCGCTCTGGAGTGGGCCGCTTGCCACGACGGCCCGCCGGGCGACCCTCTTGCAGCGCATCGCCACGGGTGAGCATCGCAGTGTGACCCTAAGTTCAGTTACGGCCAGTTCGCCCGTCGTGCCAATCACACCGCCAGGAACAGTCTTGTATGAACCTGATCCAGCGGTGATCCGGGCGGGTCTGGTGACCGACCTGGCGCTGCTGGTCGGCGCACGCCAGTTTGACCCCCAGATCGCCTACCTGACCGCCGATCAGTGGCAGCCAACCCCGTTTGCGCGGGCCTGGAGCGTCTTGGAGTGGTTACCCTTCAGCCTGAAGGCACTGAAGGCCCGCCTGCGCCACTATGAGACGGGCACGGTAACGGTCAAAAAGCGTGGCTCGCCGCTCGATAGTGATGCCCTGGCCAAACAGTTGAGCGGCAAGGGTTCACGGGCGCTGGTCGTTGTCTTGAGCCAGGTACAGGGTCGGCCGGCTGTCATTATCTGTGAGCAGTTGCGCAGAGATGTGGTAGAGTAGGGTGTCATTGGACAAGTCCACTAATTACCCCTCACAAGCTTCGGAGCCAAGTGTGAAGCGCAACACCGCCCTGGTTGGTGCTACGCCCGGTGGGGCCCCTGATGCGATGGTTGATGCCACCGCGCTGAGCCCGGCAACGCGACGACGCGGCCAGATCGCCATGCTGGTGATCAATTTTTTGATGTACGGCGGCTTCTTCATGGTCATCCCGTTGGTCTCGATTCACTATGTCGAGCAGTTGGGGTTTGCGGCGGCGACGGTAGGTCTTTCGTTGGCCCTGCGCCAGTTGTTACAGCAGGGATTGACCCTGGGCGGGGGCGTCTTGGCTGACCAGATCGGGGCACGGGCCTTGATCGGGGCGGGGGTCTTGTTACGCGCAGTAGGGTTTGCGGTTCTAGCTTTTGCAATCACGCCTGCCTTGCTCTTTGTGGCGATGATTCTCTCGGCGTTGGGCGGGGCTTTATTTGATGCGCCGAGTCGGGCAGCAATGGCGGCGCTGACCGAAGAGCACGAGCGGGCCCAGTACTTTTCGTTAGTCGGGGTGTCAGGTGGGCTGGGGATGACCCTAGGGCCGCTACTCGGGGCCATGCTGCTGCGGCTAAACTTTGAGGCAGTAGCGCTGGGGGCGGCGGCCTGTTTTGTCTTCATTGGTGGCTTAGTGCTGCTCTTGCCGCCGGTACGGGTCGCGCAGGGTCAGCAAGGCATGGGTGATGGCTTGCGGATGGTGGGGCGGGATCGCACCTTTTTGACCTTCACAGCCCTATTGATGGGCTACTGGTTTATGTGGGTGCAGATTACCCTAAGCCTGCCCCTGATGGCGGAACGGCTGGCAGGCACGACGGATGCGGTTGGGGCGATCTATGCCCTGAATGCGGGCCTGACCGTCCTGTTCCAATACCCCATTATTCGGTTTGTCGAGCCACGGCTACAGCCCATGCCCACCCTGATTCTTGGCGTAGCGATTATGGCCCTGGGCCTGGGGGCCGTAGCGATTGCGACCAGCATCCCGCTGCTGGTGGGATGCGTGATCGTCTTTACGCTCGGCACGATTCTGGCGACCCCGACCCAGCAGAGTGTGACGGCAGCCCTGGCCGACGATCGAGCCTTCGGGTCTTATTTTGGGGTTAGCGCCCTGGCCCTGGCCTTTGGGGGCGGGTTGGGCAACGTTGCGGGCGGCTTGCTGACCGATGCGGCACGCGCCAACGGCTTGCATGGCTTGCCCTGGTTGACCTACGCTATGATTGGTTTAGCGAGTGCGGTTGGGCTTGCCATCCTGGCCGAAGCCCTACGCGGCCATCGTACGATTAAGACGATGAACTAGGAATGAGCATTAGCAAAGTTCTCATCGACCCAACGAAAACATCTTTGGAGAAGTGACAAAAGGAGTCCAGATCATGCCCAACAACAAGTTCGCATTCTTCAACGGGGAGATCGTGCCAATCGAGCAGGCCCAGGTCAGTGTGATGACCAATGCGCTCAACTATGGCACGGGTTGTTTTGAGGGGATTCGAGGCTATTGGAATGATGAGCAGGAGCAGTTGCTGGTATTCCAGTTGCGTGCCCACATGGAGCGCTTGTTACGCTCGTGCCGCATTCTGTTTATGGAGTTGCCCTACACGGCTGATGAACTCTGCACGATTACGCTTGACCTGTTGCGCCGTGAGGGCTTCCGCGAGGATGTCTATATTCGCCCGCTGGTCTACAAGAGTGATCCAGCGATTGCGGTGAAACTGAACGATATGACCGACGCCTTTACGCTCTTTGCGGTTGGCTTTGGTCAGTACATTGCCGGGAGTGCGGTGCGAGCCTGTATTTCGTCGTGGCGACGGATTGACGACAATATCATTCCGTCGCGGGCCAAAGCCAGTGGTTCGTACCTGAATTCGGCCTTGGCCAAAACCGAAGCCCTGTTAAACGGGTATGACGAGGCGATTGTGCTGGGATCGAGTGGTGAGGTGGCCGAGGCGAGTGCGGCGAACCTGTTTATTGTGCGCAACGGCACCCTGATCACGCCGATGCTCAATAACGATATTCTGGAGGGGATCACGCGCAATGTGGTAATCGAACTGGCCCGTGAGCGTCTGGGCCTGCGGGTGATCGAAGCGGCGATTGATCGCACCGAACTGTATGTGGCCGACGAAGCCTTCTTCTGTGGCACGGGGGCCGAAATCAAGCCGATCATCGAGATTGATCGGCGCAAGATTGGCACGGGCGAGGTCGGCCCGGTCGCCGGATCGCTAGTACGGCTCTATGCCGATGTGGTGCGGGGGCGGCTGCCAACCTATAGCGACTGGTGTACCCCAGTGTAGGTGTAGGGTGTACCCTCACGGATAATTGATGTACCGCGTGTGTGCGCCACATCTATCTAGCTCCGTGGGCCAGGAAGAACATGGTTCTCCAGGAAACCCAGTCATTGGGAATGTGCCTGCACATTCCCAATGACCCCTACTTGCCCACCGGCCAATTCCGCACATAGGCATGCTGGGCTTCTGTTTCGGGGCTACGCGGATGGCGGTTGGATTTGGCGACGCCACGCCAATGCGCCGCAATGGTCGCCAGCGCCGCCGGGCCACTCATGCCGTGGCGCACCAACCAGCAGCCGACAACCGTACCGGTACGACCTATCCCACCCCAGCAATGTACGTAGACATTATGGCCAGCGGCGCGGGCGGTATCGATCATATCAAGGATGGCGACCATTTGGTCGGGATGCTTGGGCAAGCCCGCATCACGGATAGGCATGCGCTGGTGTACGACAGCCAGACCTTGTTCAGCCGCCGCTGTTTCGAGCAGGTTGGCATACGGTTTAAGCTCGCCCATTTCGGTCAGATCGATGAAGTAGCTCAGGCCTGCTTCCAGGTGATCAATCACGCGTTGCTGGGCCACGACCGACTCATAGGCACCGGGGTACTCGCCTGCTACCAGCCCTGGGGCGACCAGATAACAATTGGCATGCGGGAGTTTCATCAGCGTACTCCTCAGTACACGAACTCTTCGATATGATACAAGGCCACATTCGGCCCCGGGCCACAGGCCGCCCGCGCCCCGGCGCGGAGGCGTGCGAGTTGTTCCTGGATTGCGTTCGTAGCGAGCGGTGTTCGCCCCTCAGATCGCAAGCGTTCGGCATACGGGCCATCAGGCGGGACGAGCAACGGCGAAAGGTAGATCAGGTCGCCGGGGCCGAGTTGCATCGCAGCCAGGGCATCCAGCGAGCCAGTCAGGTGTTGTTCGGCCAGTTCGGCCCCACCCGCCCCAGCCAACAGAATAATGCCAACCGCAATCCCGGCGGCCTTGATCGTGCGCACGGCCTCGACGCAGGCGGCTGGCGAACCAGGCTTATTGAGCAGCGCAAACACGGTGGGGTCGCCACTTTCGAGGCCCAGGTAGACCCGGCGCAGGCCAGCGGCGTGCAATTCCTGATAATCAGCGCGGCTCTTTTGCTCGGCCCCGAAAATATCGAGGAAGGCATAGATCTCGCGTAGGCGTGGGTGATCCGCCAGCGGCAGGGTGCGCCGGATCACCGCCAGCAGTTCGCGCAACCGGGGCTGCGGAATGATCAAGGCATTGGCATCGCCTAAAAAGACCGAGCGGCGCAAGGCGAGGCCGCGCCCAAACAGGGCCAGAAGCTGTTCAAGGTGGCTTTGGAGTTGGTCAGGGCGTTTGATGCGGAAGGTGCGGTCGCGATAGAAGCTACAGAAGGTGCAACGATTCCAGCTACAGCCCTCGGTGGCCTGCACCACCAGGGCCAGGTACTGATCGGGTGGCAGAATGCTAATCGGCTTGTAGGCCACACCAAAGCGGGCACGCTCAGCCTCAAGCCGTTGGGCCTCCCAACTGAGGGCCTGTGCGAGCCAGGTTTGCACCGCAACGGGCTGATCGTGGCGGGCGATCTGCGCAATCTGCGCCACCTGATCATGGATATCGTGAAACAGACGAAGGCGTTCGGCCTGATCAAGCAGGCGGCGTTGCTTCTGACCATCGGCCCCAAACCGGCGCAACAGAACTTCGCCACTGATGCCACGACGGTAATTGATACCATTATGAAAGGCACTCAGCAACCGCCCCTCGCCATCGAAGGCATAGGTGGCACGCAGATCACGGCTGACCGTCAGGTAGTGGGGTTGCCGGTTAACGTGAAGTGACACAGCAGATGAGGTTGGATGAGCATTGTGGACAGTACAATGCCGCTTGGCGGCATGGCGGCTGCGGTACTAGTGCAACAGAACGGGCATCAGGCAAAGAGTTGCCAGAGGTCAAAGCCGAGCGAGCCGAGGATGATCACGAGGATGACGAACGACAGGGGCAGCATATCGAAGCGGCGCGGGTGGCGGGTACGCCAGAAGTAGCGCAAACTGCTGACGAGCAGACTCAGCGCAACCAGGTCGAGCAGGATCAGCAGGGGGAGTGAAAAGAGTCCGGTCAAGCCAATTAGCGGCAGCACCACGGGCAGAATGACATACTGAAGGGTGCAGCGCAGGGCCGAGATCAGCAGCGAAAAGCTGAAGGCGCGGGTCGCTGGCGCAGCGCTCACATCCTCAACCTCGTCATCTGCTTCGCCTGTCACTACCAATGGTTCAACAACGGGTGGCGGGGGCGGGGGCAAGGTAACCCAGAGCAAACGGGCAAAGACGCGGTCAACCGTATCAAGCATAGCCATAGCGTTCCATCCCTTACGCGTGTCAATGATCACTTTTCATCCATGGACATTTATACCACATGAGATAGGGATAGGGGATGGATTGGGGCTGTGGCTACGCCAACTCACACCGTGTTTGCGTGCACTGTGGCGGCGAAGTTGCCATAGCGCACGCAAACCATGGGCGTGCCCAATGACGTTGCAACAGCCCTGTGGGAGATGGATTGGGGCTGCTATTTTCGCAAGCCTGGTCGTAGCGGCGCACTCGACACCGCCGGTAAGACCGGGCCTGGCTCGGCGATCAGGGCCTCGGCCAATGGCAGATAGGCCCTGGCCCGGCGCAGGTAGTCGCGGGTGGTCGGGTTGGCGTAGAACTGGCGCGGTGCCACCAACCCCTGGTTGTGCCAGGCCGCCAGGGTGCGCCAGTTGACCGTCACGCCTTCATAGGCGGCGCGGTACAAGCCCCGTTCGAGGTTCGCAGCTAGGTAGGCCACCGCCAGATCGTCGCGACTGATCTCGCGATTGATTGCCGCCAAGAGGGCTGGTTCGCTCGCAAAAGCGGCGGGATCGATGGTACTCCCGGCAACCGTAATCGGCACGGTAATCGTGCGCGCCCCGCTGAGCGGCAACTCCCGCCGCAGAATCTCGCGGCCCACCGACGGGCGCAGATTGGCCGGCCAGACACTGAAATTGCTCCCCGGAAAACGCTGGTTGGCCTGGCGTTGCAGATCCTGGTACAGCGGGGTTAACAGGCGCAACGGCGGCAGATCATCTTCGAGCCAGCCAAAATTTTCGTTATAAATAATCAGGGCGATCACAGCAGCAAACTCGTGGTCGTCCATGCCCGAGATGGCCGGGCGGTTATGGCGCTGAGCGGCCGCCAGGATGACCGGGCGCAACTGGGCCATCCGTGGGGCCAGACTCGGGCGCACAAAGGGTTCGATCGTTGTGTGATGCTGCCGGGGCGGCGCGGAACGGGAGGCCAGGAATCCTGCTGGCTCGGTGGAAGATGGGCGCTGGCTGGCGGCAAGCGGCCAGGGCCATACCAGCCCGAGCAGCAGACTCAGGCCCAGGATACCGATGAACCAGGACCAGAGCGCGTTGCGCAACCAGCGGAAATGGTTACGATTCATGCGTGATTGTTGCACCTTTCGCGCTGATGAGCGTGCCCCTAAGCGGCTTGCATGCCGCATCAGGTTAAAAAATCCTTGACACCCACTTTGTACGGCTCGTATAATGCTGGCTATGGATAGTTCGCGTTTTGAGCAGATCGTGATTGCGGCGCTGGAAGATCTACCGCTCGCCTTTGCCAGCTACCTGGCAAATGTCGAGATTCTGGTACAGCGGCGACCAAGCCGTGAGCAGCGGCGCGAGTTGGGGCTCAAGCCCTGGCAGGGCGTGTATGGTATGTATGAGGGAGTACCATACCCCGAGCGCAGTCACGATATGATCGTGGCCCCCGATACGATCATTATTTTCCAGGATCCGTTGGTGCGCGATTTTGGGACAGGGGCCACCCTGCGCTCCGAGGTTCGCCGCACGGTCATGCACGAGATTGCGCATCTGTTTGGGATTAGTGACGAACGGCTGCGCGAACTCGATGCCTATTAAAGCTTCATGCGTTTTCTTCGCTCGCTTCGTAACCTGCTCCTTGGCTTGATCTATCTGGTGGCGCTCGGGGTTGCCGGGGCCTTGATTATGCAGACGCTGCGCCTGGCCCAATCGTTGCCCGAGGTGCGGGCGGCAGCGTTGGCGACGGCACAGGTGACGGCAACCCCACAGCCGACCGCGCCACCGTTGATTGTACTGCCAACCCCGGTGCCACCAACCCCGGTACCGACGGCGGCCCAACCCGAGCCCGAACCCGTCAGTTACCATCCTAAAAGTGGCCGTTATATCATTGTCTGGTTGCCGCCCTTGTTTCAGGGTGGGGCCGCCGCGTCATTTTACGCCAACGCCGATCTGATTGATGATATTAGCCCGTTCTGGTACTCGACTGATGCGAGCGGGCGGATCTATGGTACCCGCAACGATGAACTGGTCAAGATTGCCCATGCCCATAATGTGCGGATTATTCCTTCGATCCATAATGTGACCGCCAATCCCGGGATTGTGGATGGCGTGTTGCGCAATCCGACGATTCGTGCCCGCCATGTCCAGAATATTGTAGACGAGGTGCTGGCCCGTGGCTACGACGGGATTGATATTGATTACGAAAGTCTTGATCCGTCACTGCGCGAGTCCTATTCGGCCTTTATTCGTGAACTGAGTACGGCCTTGCGTGCCCACGACAAGGTGCTGACGGTGGCAGTGCATGCCAAAGCCAGTGATTGGGGCGGGTTGGGTGGTTTTCAGGATTGGGCCGCGATTGGTCAGTATGTTGATCAGTTGCGGATTATGACCTACGATTACCATTGGCGCGGGAGTGGCCCTGGCCCGGTGGCTCCGGCCTACTGGATCAATGCCGTGACCGAGTATGCCCGTAGTGTGGTTGATCCCAGCAAGGTGATGCTGGGAGTGCATTTCTATGGCTATGATTGGCCCGCGACCGGCAGAGCAACTGCGCGCCCGTGGAGCGTCTTCGAGGAGATTATTAATCAGCAGGGCGCTACAGTCAATTTTATGGAGCGCAATAGCCAGGGGCCGGTGCAAGAGAGTTATTTCACCTATCGGACGGCCCAGGGTCCGCGTCAGGTCTGGTTGATGACCAGCCAGGGCTTGGCCTCGAAGATCAATACGGTGCAAGAGTTTGATCTGGCCGGGATTGCAATCTGGCAACTTGGCTACGAAAAGCCCGAATACTGGGAAACCATCCGCGATAATATGGTACGTGACCCGACCCTAGTACAGCGGGCCTTGAATCCCTTGATTCCTGATCATTAGAAAGCTGGCATGAGCGAGTCAGCGATCAAAGCGAATAGCAGCGAAGCCCAACGGCTCTATCAGCGCGGGATGGCCGCAGCCCGGGCCGGTCAGAAGCGGGTGGCCGCCGGGTTGCTGACCCGTTCGGTGCGCCTCGATCCCGATAATCCCATGGCCTGGCTCTGGCTCAGTGGCGTGCTTGATGATCCGCAGCAACAGGCTTTTTGTTTGCGTTCGGTGCTGGCCCTTAGCCCCGATAATCAGCATGCCCAACGTGGCTTGCGGATGCTCGAACAACGGGGCGTGCTCGCATTAGATGCACCTGCGGCCAATGGCGGTAGTCTGAGTGTGCCTGCGGTGGCCGCGCCCGAACGGCGCGAGTCGTGGTGGGTCCATTTTCGTCATTCGCGCCAAGAGATGAGCCGGGCCCGTTTGTTGCTCTGGGCCTTCCCGATCTTGCTGCTGGTGATGGCGCTGGCGCTCTACGAAAGTTTTGCGTTGGCAGTAGCCCGCAGCACCGAACTGGCAACCCCAAGTGCGTTGCTGGCTGATCCGGCCCAGGCGACTGAACCCATGCCGACAGCTCGCCCGACGATTGAACCGATTCTCGAAGCCGAGCCCCTCGCCGTCGTCGAGAGTCTGAGTGCCAATTATTTGGCTGCAACCGAACCCGTGCTGGCCAAATTGCGGGCGGCCACCGAACGCTACCGCCAGGCGACCAACCAGACCGCTGGTGGCTCGGTGGGAGCAGTATCGGCGACCCAACGCCTGCGGGCGAGTGTGGCCGCAGCGAGCGCCGAGTTGGACAATCTGCGCCCACCAGCGACGCTGCAACCGGCCCATGCCGACTATCTGCGTGGCCTGAGTTTGCAACTTGACGGTTTGGACGCCATGCTCGAATTTTATGCCAGCTATGATGTTGCCAACGCGAACCGGGCAGCGCAGCGCTTCCAGGAGGCGCGGGCCTACATCGAGCGGGCACGCAATAGCTTTACGGCCCAGGCTCAACAGATGGCCGAGTTGAGCATGATGGCACCCCAAACGGTGCGTTGAGGGGAATCGGGGGAATCCATGATTCTCCCGGCCCCCGGTGCGGCGATAGCAGGGCGTGCAGGGCGTTGCAATGTGCGGCGACCACCCCCGCAGGCTGCGCCTGCCACCCCTCCTGGGGAGGGGAATATGCCGCTAAGCCGTTTGCTCCGGTCGTGATCCGTGGCTGTGCCATTCCCGTTGCCTGGAAGCTGGTCGGGGCGACGGCCAAAGGAGCCTGGCGTCCGCATTGGGAGGCGTTGTTCCAGGATCTGACCGGCAGCATCCCCGAGGACTGGACGGTCATCGTGCTGGCCAACCGGGGCTTGTACGCGAAATGGCTCTACGACACCATCGTGGGCGTGGGCTGGCCTCCCTTCCTCCGATCAATCGTCAGGGCAAGTACCGTCCCAGCGAGGCGACCGTGTTCCAGCCGCTCAGCACAGTGGTCACCAAAGACGGCGCGAACTGGAAGGGCCGCGTGGTCTGTTTTGCGACCCCCGAGCGCCAGGTGACGGGGACGTTGCTGGCCCAGTGGGTCGCTCCGTACAAAGATCCGTGGTTAATCCTGACCGATCTGGCTCCCGAGGACGCCGATGTGACCTGGTACGGGTTGCGGGCGTGGATTGAATGCGGTTACAAAGACATGAAACGCGGCGGCTGGCACTGGGAGCAGACCAAGATGACCAACCCGGCACGAGCCGAACGGCTGTGGTTGGCGCTGGCCGTCGCCACCTTGCTGGTCGTCAGTGTCGGCGTGCATGCCGAAGTCACGGCGCCGCAGCCAGCCCGCGAGTCGTTGCCTCCGACGCATATCGCCCGCCGACGGAAAACCGCCCACCCGAGGGAATCCACCGCGCACCACCGTGCCATCAGTTGTTTTCAGTGCGGACGACGCCTGATCATTGCCGCCTTCGTCGATGGGCGACCCCTGCCGCCCATGGCGCTTATTCCCGAGCCGTGGCCAAAAAGTCTTGACACACCGAACGCGCATGCCGACACCCGTTTACCGCATCAGAAAGCGGCGTAGCAAAAACTCTATACCTGAAAGCGCCCCCTCCCCCCTGAAAGGGGGCTGGGGGGTGAGTGGGGGCGGACGGGAGCCACCGTGCAAGAACATACGCCACACCCCGCTGCACTGGAGGGGTGCTGCGTCCCTACGAGTCGGCAAGGGCGTCAAAGGCAGTAAGGGCTTGCTCGGCGTCGTAGACCAGTTGATCGAGCAGATCGAGCTGTTCGCTCGCCGAGCGCCCGCCTGCTTCGATCATCCGGCAGAGACGCCCTGCCTGCTGTAGCCCCAGCGTGACACTGGCTCCGTGGAGGCGATGGGCCAGCAAGGTCACTATGCGTTGATTGCCTTCTTGGGTGGCCTGGCGCATGGTGGCAACATC
Source organism: Oscillochloridaceae bacterium umkhey_bin13 (assembly GCA_048381555.1). Classification (GTDB taxonomy): domain Bacteria; phylum Chloroflexota; class Chloroflexia; order Chloroflexales; family Chloroflexaceae; genus Viridilinea. The sequence continues at coordinate 22,380 of JBLWKA010000036.1, read as the reverse complement.
GGCATTGAGTTGCTCGCGGTAGACCTGGCTGAGGGCCGCAAGATCCTCGGCAAAGCTTAGCCCCAGATCGAGGCGCAACCGCTCCACAGTTGTTGCGTCAAGCAGCGCTGTTTCATGCATAGGTAGGTTGATCATGGCAGGCCCGTCAACCAGTGGCTTTACCCGCCGCAACGCCTCGCTCAAGGCCTCGCGCTGGACGGGCTTGCTCAGATAATCATCCATGCCAGCAGCGAGGCAGGCTTCGCGGTCACCCACCATGGCACTGGCTGTCATGGCAATAATGCGCGGTTGACGATTGGCGGGAAGCTCGGCCCGAATCATGCGGGTCGCCTCCACACCATCAAGTTCGGGCATTTGCACATCCATAAGCACCACATCATAGGCTTGGCGACGCAAGACCTGTAATGCTTCCAGGCCATTGGCGGCAAGATCAGCCTGGTAGCCTAACCGCTCTAGCATGCGCAGGGCGACTTGTTGATTGACCCGGTTATCTTCAGCTAACAAGATCCGTAAAGGAACGAGGCCAGCGGTAGATACACCAGCCTGGTTGGCTTGCAGACGGGCTGGCATCGTCACTTTGACGGGTAACTCGACAGTAAAAGTCGAACCGTCACCAAAGGTACTGCGCACGCTAATCGTGCCACCCATCAGGTCACAGAGCCGCTTACAGATAGCGAGGCCGAGCCCGGTGCCACCATACCGGCGGGTGGTCGAGGCGTCCATCTGACTGAAGGGCAAAAAGAGCCGCCCCACGCGGTCGGAGGGGATGCCAATCCCGGTATCGCTAATCTCAATCTGGATGATCAGGGTGTCCTGGTCAGGAGTGGGTTTGCTCACAACCCGCACCAGAATTTCGCCCTGGTGCGTAAATTTGACCGCATTGCCAACCAGGTTAACCAGGATCTGGCGGATGCGGGTGACATCACCCACCAGGCGGGGCGGGACACCAACATCTACGGCTGCGGCTAAGCGGAGCCGTTTTTCGGTCGCCCGGGCAGCCAGCAGATCGATCACCTCTCCGATGCAGGCGCGCAGATCAAACGGCTGGCGTTCCAACTCCATATGGCCCGACTCGATCTTCGAGAAGTCGAGAATATCGTTGATCACCGAGAGCAACATATCGCCGCTGGTATGAATGGTTTCGGCATAGCGACGCTGTTCGGGACTCATGTCGGTATCGAGCAACAGGCTCGCCATCCCAATCACCGCATTCAGGGGCGTGCGGATCTCGTGGCTCATGGTGGCCAGGAAGGCACTTTTGGCCCGGGTGGCGGCCTCGGCATCATCGCGGGCACGCACCAATTCGGCGGTCGCTTGCACCTGTTCGGTCACGTCAAGGGCCACAAAGACCGCTCCGCTTACCACGCCCTGCTTGTCGCGCAAGGGCGAGTAGCGGGTTTCGAAGATCAGTTCGCCCACACTGGCCAGGGTCGCGAAGTTCTCGCCAGCCAGGGCCCGGCGCATATAGTCTACCAATTCGGGCAGTGGGGCGAACAGATCAAAAATACTCCGTCCGAGATCAAGGCCCGGCCGCAGCCCGAGTTCGGCGACACTTATCCCCTCAACCAGGGTCAGCCGTCCCTGGCTGTCTACCGCCAGCATCGTGAGCGGCATCGTGCTGATCACAGCCCGCAACGAAGCCTCGCTACGCCGCAGGGCTGCTTCGGCGAGCCGCCGCTCGCTGATGTCGGTCTGCACGGCCACAAAGCGGATGACGGTTCCATCTGGGCCCACCACTGGCGAGATCTGCAGCGAGACCCAGAAGGGGTTGCCATCTTTGCGATAGTTCAGCAACTCTTCGGTACAGCCCTGGCCTTGCTTCAGGGCGGTGCTGATCCGCGTTGTGGCCACCCGATCAGTTCCCGGCCCCTGCAAGAATTGACCAGGCTTGCATCCTCTGACTTCTTCCAATTGATAGCCGGTAATCTGGCTAAAAGCCGTGTTCACCCACTCGATCAAACCATTAGCGTCGGTAATAATGACCGCACTGGTTGTCTGGCGTGCCACCTGGGCTAGGATTGCATCATCGGGGAGCATGGGCACAACTCTTGAGCTTGGCTACCTCCTCGCTGGAGTAGAATACAATCGTAACATTTGAAGGCTACGATAGTATGACCGTAAAGCTCAAACTGGGCGTATCTGCCGCTCAACAATGAAAAAGCCCTGAGAGCAGGTCGCTTGCGTTGACAGAGCGGGCCGGGGATTGTACCCTGTAGGCCGGAATGGTACGCATTGTATTGAGCCGACAGCATGGATCTTTCTCGCCTCTGGGCACGCCTCAATCCACTTACTTCGCCGTTTGTACTGCTCGATATCCTGATTGTCGCGCTGCTTTTCTACTGGCTGCTCGGCGTAATTCGGGGTACCAGGGCGGTGCAACTATTGCGGGGCGTAGGGATCATTCTGGCGATTGCCCTCATCGTCGGGGCAGTGGCCCGTGACCAGTTGACGACCCTTTCGTGGTTGCTCAGTACCATTATCGCTCCGGCCCTGATTGTGGGTGTGCCGGTGCTGTTTCAGCCTGAGTTGCGCCGGGCGCTCGAAACCCTGGGCCGATCCTCCGAGTTGCTCACCCGCCCGCTCACCGGGGTGAACCGTTCCGAGGTGATCGAAACGATTACGACGGTTGCGCGTACCGCGCACCAGCTTTCGCAACAGGGCATCGGGGCGCTGATTGTGATCGAGCGTACCACCAAGTTGCAAGAGTACGCCGACCGTGGGGTATTGCTCGATTCACGGGTTTCGACGCCCTTGCTACTCAATCTCTTTTATCCAAACTCGCCGCTCCACGATATGGCCGTGATTGTGCGTGGCAACCGGATTCTGGCCGCCAATGTGGTCTTGCCGCTCAGTGAAGATGTGATCGGACCGCGTCGCTACGGCACCCGCCACCGTGCCGCCAAGGGCATTAGTGAACAGACCGACGCCCTGGCGGTCGTCGTCTCGGAAGAGACCGGCGCGATCTCGTTGGTGCAAGACGGGCGCATGGCGAGCTATTTGACCGAGGCCCGCCTACGCACGATGCTGGCCGATCTCTTGCGGGTACCGCTCGAGGATAGCGCCAAATGAGTAACCTTCGCGCTACCTTGTTGCGGATTAGTCTGGCGATTGGGCTTAGTTTTACCTTGTGGGCCTTTGTTTCTTTTAGTCAGAATCCCGAAGAGTTGGTAACCTTCCCCGATGTGCCCCCCCAGATTGTAGGGCTGGGGCCGAACCTGATCGTGGTAGATAGCAATGGGTTGCCCTACCAGACCTTGCCACCGATTGATGTGACCCTGCGAACCGACCGCCAGCAGTTGGCCTCGTTGCGTCCGGTTGATATTCGGGTGGTGATCAATCTGAGTGGCCTGGATGCGGGTGAGCATATTGTGCCGGTGAATGTGGAGCCGACCCGCAGCAATATTGTCTTGAGTGTGCCACCAGGCGGGGTTGATCCGGCGCTGGTGCCGATCCGGATCGAGCCACTGAGTGTGCGTGAGCTTAATTTGCGGGTTGATGTGCAGGGCAATCTGCCGTTTAGTTTCGAGCGCGGTGAGCCGAGTGCGACCTTTGGCGGGCAGCCTGTGACCAGAGTGCGGGTGACCGGTGCCCAAAGCCGGGTTGATCGGGTGGTCGAGGCGCTGGCAACGGCGAATATCGAACAGTTGCGGGCGACTTATGTGGCCCCCCTGAGCCTGGTTGCGGTTGATGAGGCCGGCCAGGCGATCGAAGGGGTGCGGCTTGATCCCAGTACGGTGACAGTGCAGGTGCCGATCAATCCGGTGGTAGGGCTGAAATTGGTGCCGATCGAGCCGGTGATCGTTGGTTTGCCCGCCGCTGGCTATGCCGTGCGTGGGGTCAGTGTCGAACCACCGTTGATCGCCTTGACCGGTAGCTCTGGCCTGCTCGATGAGGTTGAATTGCTGATTACACAACCGCTTGACCTCAGCGGTGCGGTGGGCGATGTGGTGGGCACCCTGGCGATCATCTTCCCCGAAGGCACCGCGCCACGCCTAGGCGAGCCAGACGTGGTGCGGGTGACGGTCAAACTTGATCCGCTGAGCCGACCATTTGTGGCTCAACTGCCTGCCACAGTGCAGGTGATCAATGCCCCAGCCGGGCTTGGGCTGAGTGTGAATCCGACCCTGCTGAGCGTGACGCTGACTGGTTCTAGCACCGCACTTGATGGACTGGCTCAGGAAGCGCTGCGGGCGCTGGTTGATCTGGCCGGTTTTGACCCTGGCAGCTATAGCGTGCCGGTGCAACTAGAACTACCGCCCGGTGTGAGTCTTGTGGGTGACGTTCCTGTGGTGCAAGTGATCCTGCGCGCCCCGCCGACGCCCACCCCTGAACCCCCGGTCGAGCCGGAGGAGTCGAGTCCTACCCCTGAGCCTGAACCGGCCCCTGAGCCAACCCCGGCGGCGACCCCGTAGGGGTTCAAGGGCGGGCAGAATGCTTGGGATTGATACGGGTTTTATGGCGTAATGATGCGCGGGCACCTCCATCCCGTTGCCCGCACGCCTGGCGCGGGCACCTCCATCCCGTTGCCCGCACGCCTGGCGCGGGCACCTCCATCCCGTTGCCCGCACGCCTGGCGCGGGCACCTCCATCCCGTTGCCCGCACGCCTGGGTAAGGGGGAAATCATGGATTTCCCCCTTACCCATCCCATACCAACAACCCTGGCCCGTGACTCAACTGCTGGGGCGCTGGCAGCAATTCGCTCAGGGTGCGGGTACGCTCGTCAGGCGGAATGGCGGCAATCGTGCCATCATCGGCCAGATCGACCTGCACACAGGTGAAGGCGAAGGTCAACTCGTGCTCGCTCTGCAAGATCAGTTCGACGGCACTATCGCTGCTGGCCCCCAACGAGCCGCCGATTTCGGCCAGGGCCTGACGCAAGGCGACCAGATCGAGACTCAGCCGCTTGCCGCGAGCGCCACTCAAGACGACCGCAATCTGCTGGCTGGTCAGCACCGAGTCGACCAGCAACAGTTCGAAGGGCTGCTGCTCGAAGAAGATCGTAGCGGCGGGGTTGCCACGATCTACCCGTCGCCCGGCCAGCGCCCGCCCTAAGGCTCCCGCATCAAGCGCGTAACGGCGAGCCGAGGGAAAGGCAAACGAGAGGAACGCCGCGCCCAGCATGCTCATTTCGAGGCCCGCATGGGGCAAGCCTAGTCCGCGCAAAAAGCCGCGCAGCAGTTGCAGACCCAGATCCAGGGTCAAGCGCCGCGAACGCCGCCCGGCAATGTCGGTCAGTTGGGTGATTTCGGGCACCACCCCGAGCGGGCGGGCGTCTTCGAGGATGGGCAGCAACGAGCCACGGAAGAAGCTGCGCCCATTGCGATGCACCACGACCGAAAGTGGACGCACCCGCGCATCAGGCACGCGTACCAAATTGGCCCCGTACATATCATGCACAATGGATACAAGCGGATCATCGCGGCAGATCGGAATCGCAGTCATGGCTACTCCTGGAAGGTGAGGTCGGTTGGTTGAGCACTGTGCTTCAAACGCTTTATGCCCAATGCGCTCTGCATATGGACGTGCCAAACCGGGCAGGTTTATTTCGGAGGCGTGGGAGAACCGGGTTCTCCCACATTTCCCCGGTGGGAACGAGCGCAGCGCGGTTCCCACCGGCTACGTTACATTCTTCTGCGCAACAGAAACGGCGGCAGATCAAGCTTGTCGGCGGCAATCGCATCGGCGGGGCACAGGCTCGGCGCGGATGGCACTGGCGGAGCGGTCGGCGCGGTTGGCACGGGGACTGGTTCGGCGACCGCAATCCGGCGCAGGCGCGGTGGTTCGCTTAAGCTGAAGCCCGTAGCGACCAGGGTGACAATCACCCGCCCATCACTGAGCGCCGGATCAACCGAGGCCCCAAAGATGATGTTGGCATCAGCATCAAGCGTGCGCGAGACCAGTTCGGCGGCACGCTGCACCTCCAGCAAGCCCAGATCGTCGCCGCCCGCAATATTCAGCAACAGGCGGCGTGAGCCTTCGAGCCGCCCTTCGAGCAGCGGGCAGGACATCGCCCGGCGGGCCGCCTCGAAGGCTCGATCAGGGCCACGGGCCGCCCCGATCCCCAAGAGGGCCGGGCCGGCTTCGCCCATGATCGCTCGCACATCGGCAAAGTCCACATTGATCATGCCGTGCCGTCCCACCAGTTCGGCCAGACCCTGGACGCCGTGACGCAAGACGGTGTCGGCCATGCCAAAGGCCTCACGCACCGAGGTTGTCCGGGCGGCGGCTTGCAGCAAACGGTCGTTCGGTACCACAATCACGGTGTCGGCAATCGGGCGTAACTGGCCCAGACCCTGTTCGGCCATACGCGCCCGCCGTCGCCCCTCGAAGCCAAAGGGGCGGGTCACCAAAGCGACCGTCAAGGCCCCCAGGTCACGGGCGATCTGGGCAACAATTGGGGCCGCCCCCGTCCCCGTGCCGCCCCCCATGCCAGCCGCAATAAAAACCAGATCCGAGCCACTGAGGGCCTGGATGAGGGCATGGGTTGACTCTTCGGCCGCCTGTTGACCGACCAGTGGGTCGCCACCCGCCCCCAAACCACGGGTCAAACTCTCACCCAAACAGATCGTCTGACCCGCCCGAAGCCCCTGCAGGGCCTGCCGATCAGTATTGACGGCAAGCGTTTTGACCGCAGGTAGGCGCACGCCCGCGAGGCTGTCAACCACATTGCCGCCTGCCCCACCAACACCAACGACCGTCATCGCCACCTGGGGTTGCTCAGGATTTGCCCGCAAGGCAGCGGGCAGATCAGCAAGGGATAAACGCTCGGCCATAGCCACTACTCCTTTTTGGATTGTAGATTTTGGATTTTGGATTACGCCGCCAAGGCCCGGATTGCCGCCGGAGGGATGCGTAATGCCGTTGCCAAAGCCCGCACCAGCCAACTCAAGGCGACCCATTGGGGCGGACTACAAGCGTGGGGACCACCCTCAACCGCAATCACGATGGCTCGTTCGGCCAGCGGGCCACGCCCCACCGCCGCACTCAGGTAGATCTCGTCACAGAGCCGATAGATCGCACCGCTGGTGTCCAGGTAGTAGTGCCAGCGCCCCAGGGCGGCTTCGTGGCGTAGATCAACCGCCGCCGGCCCAGGAGTGGCCGTGATCAAGAGGGCTTCGGGGGCCAGACCGGGCCGCCGCCGCCGCCCCTGCACCGGCGGACTCAGGTCAAGGACGCTGGGCTGGGGCGAGGGTGGGCCGAGCAACGGGCGCGCGGCCAGCACAAGCTCGGCGGGTTCGGCGGGTTCGGCCTGCAACAGGCCATTGAGCAGTTCCATGGGTTGGGGACGCGCCCCACCACCTGCGCCGCCACCGCCCCAGGGCCGCGCGTCCCGTTCGAGCGTGCGCAAACTGAACAAACGGCTCGCCTCGGGCAAGGCCCGCTCAAGCGGCCAGTCGGGCGCGGGCAGCGCCACCGCAAGCAGATCAAGCGCGAAGGGCAGCAACACATAGGGCGTGCCCGCAACCAGCACCAGTTCGGGACGACCCAACGGGGCACCCAGGCGGCGCTGTTCGGCCTGTTGCACCAGCAGGGCCGCCTGGTCGTAGCGCCGCCCCGTACGCACACGGTAGAGATCATCAAGCACACTGCGCCGTAGGGCCGCTGCGACCGCCGCGTCAAGGCCCGGCTGCGGGCGGGTTAGCTCGCTCAGGCGATAGACCGTCTGCCAGGAACCAACCAGCGAACAGAGACTATCAAGGGCAAAGTGCTGGCAGGTAAAACTTTGACCACCCGGCAGGGTCAGGCGATGGCTCGGCCCAAGGGGCACGCCCAAAGCCCCCGGGCGCTCAAGGTAGTGTTGGTGAAAAACCCAATCGGCCCGGAAGCCATTGGCCGGGTCGGCGGCCCGAAAAAGGAGTTCGAGCAAGGCATTGCGCAAGGCACCCGGTGGGGTCTCGGCCAGACGGCGTTCTTGGCCCCGCAGCGCCGCACTACCATCAGGTGCCAGGGGCGCGTAGATCAGATCGCGGGCATAGGCTTCGACCAATAGGGGCGGCTGGCCAATCAACTGCACCGCCCGCTCCTGATCATCGGGCGCACTGGATCCGATTGGGCTTGCGCCCCGTAACACCGCCACCGGCATGCCCAGATCACGGCGGCGAGCCAGATCACGCAGCGGCCAAACCGCAGGCAACGCCCCACCCGCCGCTCGATAAGCCAGATCAAGCATCAACGCATGCAACTGGCGTTCGGGCGAGACGGCGGAGTCCAGATCGGCATAGACCTGGGCCACAAAACTAGGCCATGGAAAGCCCGCCGGATCGGTTTTACGCCCCGGACTAATATCCAGATGCCGCACCAATTGGCCGCGGGGAAGGTTGTAGCGCCGCACCAGTTCGCGGCTCAGGGCGACAGTGGCGGCCAGCTGTACCTCGGGGTAGGGATCGCGGCCACTGTTCAGGTTTTCTAACTCGATCCCGATTGAGGTCGCATTGAGCCCGTTGACAAGTTTGCCATCAATCGGCCAGCGACTGACCCCGGCGTGCCAGGCCGTGTCTTCGTCGCGCACCAATTGGCTGATTGTTCCGGCTTTATCAATATAGTAGTGACACGAGACCGGTCGCCGCTCGTCGCCACCCTTGCGCAGCCAGCCCAGATCACCGGGATGCCGTCCGGCCGTGGCGTGGATCACCAGCGCCCGAATCGGCCCCGGACGCCCCACCTGGTAATGCTGACGGGTCATGCCGACCCAATTGATCTTCATGGCTGTTCCTTGTGGTGGCTGATGCGTACATCGCTGATTGATCCGCCCGCCGCAATCACGGTCTGTTGGCTGCCCATGTGGCCTTGGAGGTGCAAGGCCCGGATGCGCCCGCCGTCACTGGCGATCACGGTCTGATTGGTTGTCGGTTCCCGTGGTGCCGTCGCCTGGATCTGCGGCGCGAGCGGGCGCAACCGAAACGGGCCGCCGCTCCGATCACGCAAAAAGAGCGCGGGCACAAACCACGAGATGGCGTCCTGTTCTTCGGTAAAGAGCGCCCGCCGCGCCCGCCCGACCCCGTCTTGCAGGCTGGCCCCACTCGCCAGGGCCGCATAGATTGTGGTTGCCGCCCGCGTTGCAGCAATGGCCCGCACCGCCAGTTGCATGCCCAGCACCGCCGGCACGCCCGCTGCGACCAGGGCCTGGGCCACGCTGCCAAAGATCGGATCGCCTGCGCCCGCACCGTGGCAGGCAAACAGCGTGACGAGACTCACTTCGCCCAGGGCTGCCACCAGCGCACCAGCGGGAACCCAGCCCGCGCCGAGCGGATCGTCGAGCAGCAATTCGCCGGTGGAGCCGCGCAAGCGTCCGTGCCCATAAAAATGCACCACCTCGGGCGGCCCGTGGGCCTCGATCGCCCGCATCAACGCCGCCCGATCCGCCGGGGCCACTTCGGTGATCACCGCCCGCCCGGCCGCTACGAGTGGCGCAAAGGCTTCGTGGCGGGCGGCCCGTTCCATCTGGCGTAACTCGGGGCTGATGCCTGCGTGGGGCGTGATTGCCAAAATGCGCAGCGGCCCCTGGCCCTGGCGCGGCGGGGGCAACGCCTGTGGGAGTTCAAGCCGCCGTACTAGACTGGCCGGGGCACCCCGCCCCAGCAGCAGCGGAGCCGGCCCAGCATCCCAGAGCAGTTCCCAGGGCAGGGCGGCCAGGCGCGCCACCGAAGGCGTAAAACAGAGTTCGAGGCTCAAGGGTTGACCGAGGGCCGTAGCATGATCACGCACCGTCGCCAACGCGGCCCGCCCAGATTCATCACTGGTCAACGCGGCGAAGAGGCGGCGGCCCAGCCGTTGGGGGGCGTCGCGGGCGACCCGACCCGGCTCGCTCCACAGATCGAGCGCCACTAGGCGGGTGCGTTCGTCTTCGCTAAAACTGAAGTGGCGAGCCTGCACACTGGTGCGCGCAAACGGGTAGGCCGGATCTTGCAGCACATCAAGCGCTCGCAACACCAAGGGCAGATCGGCGGCGGGCAAAGGCAAACCCAGGCGGCTCAAACGTGTACCCAGCACCTCGGACTGCCATTGCACATAGGCCCCGCCGCCGCGTGGCACAAACGTCAGGCGCAGATTGACGGGATCAGGTGTTCTCATGGTTGCTCCTGTATGGCTGGCACTGGCATTTGCGTTGGCAACCCCTTTCCCCCCTCCCCCAACCCCTCCCCCTCAGGGGGGGAGGGGAGCCGCACCGCAGCAGAATGCGCTTGTTGGCACGCTGCCCCCGCCCCCCTTGAGGGGGTTTAAGGGCGGACAGAAAAGATGTGCAATACAAGCGCAAAACCGCATCGGCAAGCCTCAGACGTGCAACAACGTCACCCCCGCCCCCCTTGAGGGGGAGGGGGCCGGGGACAGGGGGGCTTCCAGCGCATCGCAACGCCCCAAAACCCTTGCGAAGCCCAAACGTTCTGTCCGCCCTTAAACTTGAGGGAGAGGGGGGTGAAAGGGCTACCATATCTCGTTCTCGGCTATCGGCTATCATCGTTGTCGCTCCTTCGGGGCTGGCTCGGCGGCCCAGACCAGCCGAAAGCCGAGCAAGTTGTAGCGTTGGGCCGGGTGAAACCAATAATGCGCGCCGCAACGCAGCGCTTCGGCATCCCAGTTGAAGGCCCCACCTTTGATTGCAGGCGAGCAATCAAGCGGAAGATCGTGGTGAGGATGCGGATCGGCAAGCTGATCAGCCGGGGTCGCGGTCCACTCCCAGACATTGCCCGCCAGGTCGAGTGCCCCGCAATGGGCCGCACCAGCGGGGTAGATGCCCACCGGGGCCGGGGCACGCAAGCCAGACGCGGCATAACAGGCCCGTTCGGGATCGGGCGGGGCCTCGCCCCAGGGGTAGCGACGGCGGTCGGTATGGCGGGCAGCGCGCTCGCGTTCGAACGCTGTTGGTAGGCGCAGCCGTTCACCAGGGTAGAGCCAGCCCGCCGCGTGCCCAACCGAGCTTAACCAGGCGCAGTAGGCGACCGCTTCGTACCACGAGACCCCAACCACAGGCTGGTTCGGCGCACGTAGGTGCGGCTGCTGCCAGAGCGCCGGAGCCAGGATTGGGCCGTCACCCTCATCGGGATTGCGGCGTGCCCCCCCGGGTGCCAAAAACGCCAACCCGGCCGGCGTCCACCAGCGGGAATCAAGATAACCGCCCGCCGCAATGAACTGGCTGTACTCGGCATTGGTGACCGGGTAACGCGCGATGCGGAGGCTATGGGGCAAATTGAGGCGCACAAGCGCGGGGGTGCGCCCACGGGCCGCCGCTTCATCGCCATACCAACATGGACCAGCGACCAAATCACACCAGTAGTCAGGCACATGGGCAGTCCCGGTACCCACAGCGCGGCCACTGGCTGGATCAAGGCGGCGCGGATCATCGAGTTGCCCTAAGACCAGTGCCCCCGCCCGGCGGGTTGCGACCGGCACCTCGGGATCGGCGAGCAGCGCCAGCAGAGCCGTGATCACGGCGTCCCATGCCCGCCCGCCTGCCCCATTGCGGCCCACATCGCGCAGGCACTCGCCGGCCAGTAAAACCGGGTGACCACGCTCAGGCCCATCGGCCGGGGCCGCGATCATGGCCTGCAAGAGCCGCCCAGCCTCGCGTTGGGGGGCCGACGCCACCGCCAGCCGAACCACCTCGCGCCAACGGGGATCGGCCGCATATTGGCGCAACAGCCCATCGGGATCGGTGATGGCAACCGATTCGAGCAACCCCCGCGCCGCCAGATACTCCTCGAAGGTCAAGTGCAAGAAGGCAAAACGGCGATAGCCCCGCTCTTGCAACAGACCCGTTTCGCGGCGCATCAGTTCGACAAAATCACCAGCCAGACGGCGGGCCTTGCGACGCGGCAAACCATCGGCCTGCTCGAACGTCGCGGCCAGGCGGGCCTCGAGATCGTCTTGTTCAATCAGACTACCCGGCTGCTCGGCATAGAGTGCCAGGGCTACTGGGCCAAGCAGATTGACCACAAAACGCTCATCGAGCAGTTCGTCACCCAGGTGAACATCCACGGGCCGACCACTGAGCGAGCGGGCCCGGTTCCATGTTTCGGCCAGGGCCGCCACACAGAGCCGGTACAGTTCGGCACGACGATCCGGCAGGCGCGCCCCCTGATTATGGATCAGAGCCAGAATCGTGAGCAACAACGGATTGCGGGCCAACTCGGCGACGTGGCTCTCGGCAAAGACCGCCTCGGTCAGGGCGGCAGTGCGGGCCGCGATCCGCCGTTCGCGTTCGTGGGCGGCCGCTTCGGCCACCAGTTCGTGCAGCAGATCGCTCTGCGGTGCAACCACAAGGTTGGTGCCCCCGAGCGCGGCGCTGCACCAGTGCATGATGAACTGGCGAATCTGGGTTTCGGCCAGGGGCTGGATCACCACTGCCGCAAACAGGGCCGGATCAAGCGGCGCTTCATCGTAGCCAACAATGCGCGAGGTCGCAATAAAACGGTTGCCGAGGGCGTCCCAATGGCGGGCAAACGCTTCGAGGGCACGCACAATCGCCTGCCGACCGCCCCGCACTTCGTCGAGGCCATCAAGCAATACGAGGGCCCGCCCCGTTTCGAGGGCACGTACAAACAGGGGGCCGTAATCGGGTTGCGAAAGCCCGCGGTAATACTCACCCAGATAGGCCAGCGGGGCCAGATCGCCCTGACCAGGCCGGGCGCGGGCCGCCGCAAAAGCCGCCACCGGAAAAAAGATCGGCAGCCAGTTCGGCTCCAGCCCCAAGCGGGCATGGGCATCACCCCGGATTAGGCTCAGCAAGACATAGCGTACCAAAGTACTTTTGCCACTCCCCGGATCACCGAGCACGACCAGCAGCGGCTGGGCGCACACAAACTGGTGCAACGGAATCACGGGTTGATCGGCATCGAGTGGGACGGCTGTTACGGGCGTATAGATCTCTTCAAGACTGAGCCGGGTCGGGGCTTGATTCTGCAATAGGCCGCGAAAATCCAGGGTCGCAAAACTCTCGGCAATCCAGGCCCGATAATGGGCATAGAGCAGGGCCAGATCGGGCGGATGCGGCAGCGGCGTCGTATAAAAATCGCCATGCACAATCGTCTGCTGGACATGGCTGATCGTGCCGCCCACTGCGATCACGCGCTGGCCGAGCTGTTCGACAAACGGAGTCACGGGCACACTCCAGCCAGCCCGCAACTGGGCCAATTCGGCCCGTTCATCTGGCGTAAGCACAAGCTGGCGCAGGCGCGCCTGTTCGGCCAGGGTCTGGGGCAACAGTTCGGCCAACAGCCGCACCAGGGCCAGACTGGCCTGATGCCAGGGCGGCAGCGCCAGGCCCGTTGCCGTTAACGCTGGACGGAGTTCGCGGCGGTACACTTCAGCCAGATGGGCCAGATCAGGCGGTGCACAAAGCAACAATTCCTCGATCGCAACCCGGCGCAAGCTAGCCGCAGCCGCATAATCGGCGGCCAACAGGGTCAGCACTGCCTCGACGGCGGGGCCACCCTCGGACTGTAAACCGGCGCTGGCCCGCGTCACGGCACGGGTAAAAGCCGCCGCCAGGGGCGGCTCGCTCAGGGTCATCAGGGCCAAAAGTCGCTCGGCCAGCCTGGCCTGACCGTCCGTAGCGGCACGATCCGCCAAGGAAGCCGCCGCTTCAGCCAAGGCCAGGGCCAGCACAGAACCAAGACGATCCATCAGGCCCTCCCGGCAGGCAAAGGGCATTCGGTGGCAAGCAACTTCAGCAGCAACTCCTCACTCGGGCCAGCCTGATCACTCCCGCGCACCCGCTGATCGGCACAGGCGACTCGGTCAGCGGCAAGTGCCCGTTGCAGACGGACGCGGGCCGCACTCGCGCTGGATCCAGACGACTTGGTTGAACTTAGGCGCAACATTGAGGAACTCCTCGTAGTTTGGGATGCGACACCACTCGAAGGCGATAAGCACGTGCGGACAACTGGATCAGGGCCAGGGAGAACATGGTTCGTCCTGCTACACCTGCCAACGCGCAGGAGCCCAAATCTCGAAATAAGATCCCATTCCCACCAGCGTGGCTTCGGCCATAATTGCAGCCCGGGCCAGCAACGTGGCAGGCAACTGGATCAACCCCTCGGGACTCGGCGCAAGGGGTGTCGCGGCACTGAAGAGGACCCGACGCAAGGTACGGGCCGCGCTGAGGGTCAGGGGCAGGGCACTGACCTGTTGGGCCAACTGCTGCCAACCGGCCGTAGGAAAGACCTGCAAACAGCCCGCAAGACTCCGGGTGATCGTTACGCCAGCGGCGACGGCGGGGCGAAACGGAGCTGGTAGTACCAGCGCACCATTGATAACCGGGGTCATCCAGGTTCCGATCAGCATAGAACGACTACCTTCGTACTGCTAAGAGTGCTTCACGGGGTGCTTACGAGGAGATTATTAGTCCTCTTCAGTCTATTTACGGGTTGTTATTAGGGGCTTGTTGGGTCATACTATAACACATCGTAAATACCTTGTTAAGGGGTTAACAGGGGTCAAAATCAGGGATTTTGGGTGCAATTCGGGCAAAATTGGGGGCTTGCAAGCTTTTACGACATGATGTAGTATTTTCTTAGACCTGATTGTGACGAGCGATTGCGGCTATATCAGGCGGTGGGCAAGCCCAATCACAGGCTCTCACCTGAAACAGGCCCGATAAGCACCCATTATAGCCTACCAGTAACCACACCAAGGATCGGAGGATAGTCTGCCAAAAGCCACCCCAATCCAACCCGGACACCCCCGAAATACACCCTAGACAAAACCCGATAAGCGGATTATAATAACCCTCAACGAGGCCCTGAAAGGAAACACGAATGCAAGCGTTACGTCAGCAAGCTCCGTCAATTGTCCCGACCGAGAACCTGACCATCACGGTCCCCATGCAAGTTCTTGGCCTCTCGTTGGCCTATTCTGCTGCCCTTGGCTACCTAGAGCGACGGTTCCCCATCAAACCCGATCATACCTGGGCCGAAGTTGCTGGTGGTGTCCTGATTTCGCTTGTACCAGTCGCCCTCTCCGCCCGCAAAACGCAACACCTCGATTGGCGCACCTACGAAGGTGCAATCTGGCGCAGTTTCATTGCCTCTGGCACGCCGATCATCCTGTGGCAGATCGGCGAGGCCGTGACCCGTCAGATGGAACTGTTGCGCTACACTGCCGGGCGTGAGCTACCCCCCCTGGATGCGTATGCCGACGATACCCCGGAGATGGCCGCATGAAGTGGAGAGTGAGCGTGAGGATGCGATCCGGGCAACCGAAGAGGCCGCCCAGATCCTCCAGCGCGCCCAGGTCACTCTCGACGGGGCGCGGGCCAAGGTGAACCAGAACCAGGGCTTGGCCCTGGTCCTGATCACCGACACCGAACGCTATCTCTCTGACGCACTCACCCGCACCGAGCGCATCCGGCGTTTTTTGGCGCTCGCCCGCGGCAAGCCGATCAATGGACGCTGGCCCCAGGGTGCGACGCGCCAGCGTGAAGAAGCCGAAGAATCGCTCGAACGAGCGATTGCCGCCCTTGATGAAGCCGATGCTGGTTTACGCCCGCTTCGCGATAAGATCAGCAAGAACCCCGCGCTCAGCGAAGCCATCATTGCCGATCTGGCGCTCTTATTGGCCCGGGCACTTAATCGCCTGGAACGTATGATCCGCGTGTTGACCGAAGCTGGGATCGGGCGCGAGTAGCAACACCCGAGGGGTGCCGTATGTGGCGTCCCTCGGGTGTTTCCGGGTAAGCAATTGCAACGCGACACGCGCTGCTTAGCGCCGTAGCACCTCGCCACTAAAGCTCGTTGTGGTGGTGCCATCAATCAGACTACTGGTCAGGTTGGCGTACATGGTGTAGGGGCCAAACTGGAAGCCGCGAGCCTGGAAGCCAATCGTGCGCGTCTCGCCGGGCGTACCGGGGACCGAGGTAACACGCAGTTGGTCGCCAGTCATCGGTAGGATGCCCACCCCATCGGCGTAGTAGCTCTGGCCCTGATTGCCAAAGACGTTCTCGACACCCACCGTCAGGAAGCCGCCATCACCATTGCTGGTGCGCGGTCCATAGGTGTAGCTAATATCCTCAACCCCGTTGAGCCCGATCCAGATCTGGAACGAGGCGGTGCGGGTACTGCTCCACTCGCGCACGTTCTGCCAATCGAGGATGAGCCAGCGATTGGGGCCAGAACTGAGGATCCCGACACGCAAGGCCCCGCCCCGCCCAGGATCAAGGTCAGTCCAGAAAGGTGCGAGCACGTTGTTCGGGCGGGCTGGGTCGGGCAGGATCTGGTTGATGAAGTCGACGTCGGCCCCAGTGCCGCCCCCAACCACGGCATAGCCATTGCTGACGATGCCAATCCGGGTGTAAACTTCGCCGGCAAAGACGAAGGCTGGCACGTTGAAGTTGGAGATCGACTCATCGCTCACCCGGCCACTGGTGCAACCCCAAAGGCACTCAGTGGGATGTAGCCAAAGGGCAAGCCACCAGCAGCAATACTGGGCGCGGGCGGCGCAGCCCCAAACAGTTCGCCGGTGAAGCGGACACTCGTGCGCGTGCTCGTAGCGCCAGCACTGTCGCTCTCTTGCAGCAGTTGCAACTGCATGGGCAGGTTCACGGTGACATTGACATCGGCCGGGCCGAAGGTCGTATTGGTCACACTTACGCTACAGTTGGTCAGTGCACGGTGGGCGACCTGAGCCGGATCACAGCTGGTGCTAAGCGTCAGCGGTGCTTCGGCCCGCACAAAGCCGACCGGGAAGCGCAGGGTCGGAGCCTGGCCGCCATTCTCGCGCATCAGGATGGTCGCGTGGCGGATTTCCCCTAGTGGCACATCGCGGCCCGCCACCGTGAGATTAAAAGTGTAATCAGGCAAGGTATGGCTTTGGGACAAGGCGATCATACGGCGCTAAGCGCTATCATTCCTCCTTTCAGGCTAACCGCAAGCAACACCAAGCCAGCCACAGCAAGGCTGGGCTTGACATTGAACAGTCGGCTGATCCAACAATACGCATAACCCCGCTATGAGCGGGAGGTTGCGGATGTGGATGAAGTGTGGATATGGGTACAGGGAACTATAGTCGCAGCGTTATTATTTCGCAACCAACCCTGTCAAGAGGCGTTTGGCGCTTTGCAATGCGCTATAACCCTGTTTGTGGGTGTTTATGCGGGGTAGGGAGTTTCATTACGATCCTGCTACGTAGGATCGATGTTTTGAATGTATTGATGAATGTTTTGTAAGAAACTGCCCAAAACCCCGCTCATTGCCTGGTGTTTACAACACCACGTCGCCCTTCAAGAAGCGGGCGGCGGTCTCGGCCAGGATGGCAGCCCCGACCGGCAGACAACGCTCGTCAATGTCGAAGATCGGGGTGTGGTGCGCCCGCATCACCCCATCGTCAATCGCCGCCCCGAGCATCAGCATCGCCCCCGGGGACTTTTGGCACATGTAGGCAAAATCTTCGGCCCCCAGCCCAGCCGGTGAGTGATCAAAGGTCTCGCTCCCCAGAAAATCCCCGGCAACCTGGCCCAACCAACCTGCGACCCGCTCGTCGTTCCAACCCGCTGGGTAGCCCCGATTGATCTTTAGGCGATAATCGCCGCCGAAGCCCCGCGTTACCGCCACCGCCCGTTCGACTTCGACACTTAACTGGTCACGGATCTGCGGGCTGTAGCTACGCAACGTTCCAGCCAGGCGCACCTCGCTCGGAATCACATTGGTGGCTCCGCCGCCCTGCACGATGCCCACACTCAGAATCGCTGGCTCGACTGGGTTCAAGCGGCGCGCCTTGATCCCATACAGCGCCGTCAACACCGGGATCAGCATAAAGACCGGGTCGGTACCTTCGTGCGGGGCGGCCCCATGACCACCTGAACCGAGCAACACGGCCTCGAAATCATCAACCGCCGCCGAAGTCCAGCCGCCGCGAATCGTCACTTTGCCCAGGGGCAAGGTCGAATCAACATGCAGCGCAATCACCGCATCAACGCCCTCCATCACGCCTTCTTCGACCATGCGCAGGCCGCCACTCTTGCCTTCACGATCCCAGGCTTCTTCCGAGGGCTGAAAGAGCAGGCGCACCCGTCCGCGCAGGCTGCCCCGCGCAAACTGTTCACGCAACAGGTGGGCCGCCCCAAGCAGCATCGCGGTATGCGCATCATGGCCACAGGCGTGCATCACCCCCGGCGTGCCCGAGGCAAAACTGGTATTGGTCGCCTCGATGATCGGCAGCGCATCCATGTCGGCACGGATCGCAATGGTTGGCCCATCACCATTGCCGATCTCGCCCACAACCCCGGTTTTGGCGATCCCAGTGCGAACCGTAAACCCACCAAGTTCGCTCAAGGTCTCGGCCACCAATCCCGCCGTACGCATTTCGGTAAAACTGAGCTCGGGGTGGGCATGGATGTCACGCCGCAATCGCACCAATTCACTCGCCAGGGCCTGGGCTTGCTCCAACATAACGCACTCCTCGTCAAAAGATCTCAGCCTAATCCTGTCAGTATACCATCGGTACAACATGGTATAATTCGGCGCATTTAGTCTGGCTGGCACAAGGTCGTGGTGCAGAGGGGGCAAGATCATGGATCGTCGGGTTGTCGTCACTGGAATGGGCGCACTCACCCCGTTGGGCCTGAGTGTGGCCGAGTTGTGGCAGGGTGTGGTTGAAGCCCGCAGCGGCGTGGGGCCGATTACGCTCTTCGACTCAACCAATTTCGAAACCCACTTCGCCGCCGAAGTCAAGGGCTTTGAACCCGCCAACTATATGGATCGCAAAGAGGCCCGCCGCACAGATCGGTTTGTGCAATTTGCGGTCGCCGCTGCAAAAGAAGCCCTGCAGCACGCCAATCTGGCGATCACGCCCGCCAACCGCGATGAGGTCGGGGTCTTTTTTGCCAGTGGGATCGGCGGGATTGCGACCCTTTCGGATCAGTTTGATGTGCTGCGCACCCGCGGCCCAGGTCGGATCAGTCCGTTTTTGATCCCGGCGATGATCACCAATCTGGCCGCTGGTCAGGTTTCGATCACCACCGGGGCGCGTGGTCCAAGCTACTGCGCAACCTCGGCCTGCGCCAGTTCAGCCCACGCGCTCGGTGAAGCCGCCGAGACGATTAGGCGCGGTTGGGCAAAGGCGATCATTGTTGGTGGCAGCGAGGCGAGCATCACCCCGATTGGTATGGCCGGCTTCAATGCGATGCGGGCCCTCTCGACGAATAATGAGCAGGCGACCACCGCTTCGCGGCCCTTCGATGCTAGCCGCGATGGCTTTGTGATGGGCGAAGGGGCTGCGGCGCTCATCCTCGAAGATCTTGCCTATGCGCTCGAACGCGGTGCGCCGATCCTGGCCGAAGTTGTGGGCTATGCCTCAACCTCTGATGCCTACCATATCTCGAATCTGGCCGAAGATGGCGAAGGCGTGGCCCGGGCCATCCGCCTGACCTTGCAGCGGGCCGGGTTGACGCCAAGCGAGGTTGACTATATCAATGCCCACGCGACCAGTACCCCGGCGGGCGATCCGGTCGAGACCAATGCGATTCGCCATGTCTTTGGTGATCGCAGCAGCGCCCCCCCGATTAGTGCCAGCAAGTCGCAGTTCGGGCACCTGTTAGGGGCGGCCGGGGCGGTCGAATCGGTCGTCACGCTTATGGCAATGCAGCACGGTCTGCTCCCAGCCACAATCAACTTGTATACGCCCGACCCGGCTTGCGATCTCGATTATGTGCCCAATACGCCCCGCCCGGCGACGATCAATGTTGCACTGAGCAATTCGTTTGGCTTCGGTGGACATAATGTCTGCCTGGCCTTCCGTCGTTATGCCTGAACCACAGAACCGGCTTGAAACCCAACTCGGGATCACCTTTCGGGATGGGCGCCTATTGCAGAGTGCGCTCGTCCATCGTTCGTTTATCTACGAACATCCCGAAAAGATTCCTGGCCTGAGCTCGAATGAACGGCTGGAGTTTTTGGGCGATGCGATCTTAAATTTCTTCACGGCAGCCTGGCTATACCAACGCTTCCCCAAGCATAGCGAAGGCCAATTGACCGAACTGCGGGCACGCCTGGTACGCACCGAGAGTCTGGCCAGTTTTGCCCGCGAGCTACACCTCGGGGATCAGGTACGGATCGGTCGGGGCGAAGACAATCCGCTTGGCCGCAACCGGCCCGCTCTGTTAGCCGATCTGTTCGAGGCCGTAGTTGGAGCGATCTATCTTGATCAGGGGTTGGATGCCGTGCAGCAGATGGTCACCCCGTTCCTGGAACGCCAGTTGGCCCTGATCATGCAGGGGGCCGACGAACTGAATTACCGCACCTTATTGCAAGAACAGACTCAGGCCCGCTTTGGCCAGACCCCGGTCTACCGCGAACTGGCAAGCAGTGGCCCGCCCCATCAGATGATCTTTACCATGGCGGTTCTGCTTGGTGAACAGATCGTCGGCGAAGGTCGTGGCCCCACCAAACAGAGCGCCGCCCAGGCCGCCGCGCAACAGGCGTTGGCTCGCTTGGATCAGTTTGAAGCATGAGCCGATTGTAGCTTGGACAGGTGACGCTATGGGTACCATCTTCATCACTGGTGGAACCGGCTATCTGGGCAGCACCCTCGTGCGGCAGGCCCTGGCGCAGGGGTGGCAGGTTGCGGCATCGTACTTCAGCCAGATCCCGCCCGCGAACCCGCAGGTGCGCTGGGTGCCGCTTGATGTGCGCGATCCGCTCACGGTCGAAGAGGCCCTTGATGACCTGCGTCCGGCGGTCGTCATCCATACCGCATTCCAACAGGCTGGCCCCGAGTTACAGGCGATCACGGGTGAGGGAGCCGGTCACGTGGCCCGCGCCGCCGCCCTGGTCGGGGCGCGCCTGATCCATATCTCAAGCGATGTGATCTTCGATGGCGAAGGCGGACGAGCGTATCACGAATCGGATCCGCCGAACCCAATCAGTGCCTATGGTGCGGCCAAGGCCCTGGCCGAGCAATTGGTGGCAAGTTCCCACCCCAACGCCGTGATCGGGCGCACTTCGCTGATCTACGGGTTTGATCCAATTGATAAAAACTCGCGGTTTATTCTGGATGTCGCCACCCACCAGGTAGCTGCCAAACTGTTTACCGACGAATACCGTTGTCCGATCTATGTCGAAGATCTGGCGGCGGGCCTGCTCGAACTCGCAACCAATGCGTACACTGGCATCCTGAACCTCGCGGGGGCCGAGCGCTTGAGCCGCTACGAGTTTGGTTGCTTGATTGCTCAGGCCTGGGGGGTTGATCCCGCTGGGATTGCGACCGGACTGAGCCACGCCAGTGGTCTGCAACGCCCCCGTGATTGTACCCTCGATAGCTCGAAGGCCCAAACCTTGCTACAGACTCGCCTGCGCGGTGTCCACCAAGTCCTGCGTGACCAGGCACGATTGTGATCAATTGAAGGAGCAAGCCATGACCGCGACCCCGAATACTATCATGGCGCTGATTGACGATCTGTGTGGCAGTGACGAGGCTCAGCGTACCCACGCAGCCTTTGCGCTTGGCGTCTTGGGTGATGCCGCCGTCGGGCCGCTGATCGAACTGTTGAACGCCCCTACCGCCGAACTGAGGAAACGGGCCGCCTGGGTGCTGGGGGTGATCGGTGCGCCCGCCCTGCCAGCCTTGATCGCCATGGCCGAAGGCCCGGATCAAGCCTCGCGGATCGAGGCGATCCGGGTGCTCGGGGTGGTTGGTGAAGCCCGAGCCCTGAACCAGTTGCTGGTCGGCTTGACCGATCCTGATGCCCGCGTCGCCGCCCGCGCCGCCCGCGCCATCGGCAAGATCGGCGATCCCCGCGCCTACCACCCGTTGCTGACCGCCCTGCGCCATCCCAGCCCCAATGTGCGCTACGAGGTTTGCCGTGCGCTGGTGGATCTGCGTATCAGCGAGGCCGCCCCAACCTTGCGCCTCACCGCAACCACCGATCAGACCCGCACTTCGTGGGGGGCCTCGGTCGCCGAAGCCGCCCTACGCGCTGCGGCCGAACTCGAAGCTGCGGCTGGCGCACCTGACCATCAGGCCCAATTTGCCCGTGTTCATGATCTGTTGCGTGAGTTGCCGCCCGAGTCGGATCAGTCGGATCAGATGTAGGGACTCAGCGTGCTGCGTCCCCGCTGCGTCCCTACGATCTTTCGCGGCTCGAGACCACACCACGCACGATATACTCGACGTATTCGCCAATATTGGTCGCCCGGTCACCAATCCGCTCGATATTGTGGCCAACCCAGAGCAGGTAGGTGCCCGGTTCGACTATCGCAGGATCGGCCTGCATGGCGACAAACATCTCGGCCAGTAACCGTTCGTAGCCCCTATCAAGCCGGTCATCTTCGGTCTTCAGTTGCAGATTGATTGATGGGTCACGGCTGACCAGTCCCGCGAGGGCTTTGTTGAGCATTGCCCGCGCATCGTCGGCCATGGTCAACAAAGTTGCTGGCACGCCCCCCAGTGGT
>JBLWKA010000035.1:29518-40222 GCA_048381555.1 Oscillochloridaceae bacterium umkhey_bin13 | reverse complement strand
GTGGCCAAGATGAGTTGTCTGAGTGGGGAGGAAACAGTGGGGCGGGGGGCCGGCGCCCCGGGTGCCCAAGCCTCGCGGGCGGGACGCCCGCGCTCCCAGGTGGCGGCAAAAGGCGGTTTGCCAGCAGGATCGTTGCATCAGCCCTGCAAGGGCGAGTAGGATAACTTTGGCCCAAACCTGCCAAGCCCAGGGCTTGAGGTCGGAACACCAACGCCTCTAGGTCATTCCGAACAACGTGAGGAATCTGCACTGATCGTTCGTGAAGACCCCTCACTCCGTTCGGGGTGACAACCCTGGTTGCGCCCCGGATCCCGCGTTGGGCCAGCTCGCTTGGCTGCCCCGGGCGACCACGCGGGTTGCCCTTACCGATCCGCGCCTCGGGTCGCCCCCGTTGGTCGGCATCAACATGCTGCGAAACGATCAACGGTACTTGGTATAATGTCAACCGACGAATGTGAAGCATATAACGATAGGTAAGGATCTGCATAATGCGACTGATTATTGTGCGCCATGGCGAAAGTGAATGGAATCGGATTCATCGGTATCAGGGTCAGCTTGATGCGCCGCTCTCGGAGTTGGGCCTGCAGCAAGCCCAGGCTTTGGCCGAACGACTCAAAAGCGAGCCGATCGATCATATGTATACCAGCCGCCTGCAACGTGCTGCCCGTACCGCTGCCGCAATTGCCGCCTATCATCCGGGTGTGCCGCTGGTCGAAAGCGAGGCCCTGCTCGAAATTCACCACGGCGAGTGGCAGGGCAAGTTTGCCGACGAGATTGAGGCCAACTATGCTGCAGGATTGGCTGAATGGCGTGCCCACCCGACTCGTTCGCAGATGCCGGGCGGCGAGAGTTTCTCGAACGTGCTGAAGCGCACGCTCGACTTCCGCGAGCAACTCGTGGCCGAGCATCATGACCAGACCGTGTTGATCAGCACCCACGACGTGATCGTCAAGATCCTGGTCGCTGATGCGCTCGGCATGAACATGGATCGCATCAATCGGATCTGGGTGACCAATGCCAGCATCTCAGTGATCGAATACGGCGACGACCTACCCTATCTCGTGAGCCTCAGCGAAGCTTCGCACCTGGGCACGCTGGCGAGTACCCGTGAGGGCCAGAAGGCGCTCTAGCCGTTTGACGCTGCTTCTGGGAGTGCGGGCGTCTCGCCCGCATCCAGAAGGATGTCCGCGCTACCAGGATGCGACAACAGGCAACGGTACATGTGCGCATCCCCCATGTCACCCCAAACGCAGTAAGGGGTCTTCAGCGCGGATCAGTGCAGATGCCTCACTGCGCTGCGCTCCGTTCGGCATGACAATGAGGGTGCCGCGCTCTGAGCGTTACTCCCCAATGCCACACCTCCCCAACACCACACCTCCCCAACGCGACAGCCATCCGAACGGATACACTAACTTGAACAACCCCTTAGAAGCGCAGCAAGGCAACCCTACACACGTATCGTGTATAATCGGGGCGATGCAGTCGCAGCACGACAAGGAGCTTCACGACCCGGCCCGGCGGACGATTGACTACCGCATCGGGCCGTTGTTGGCTGCCTTTGGCTATGCCTTTGCAGGGCTGCGTTACCTGCTGCTGACCCAACGCAATGCCCAGATTCATTGCCTGGTTGCCGCCTGTGCCATTGCGTTAGGGGCTGTGCTACAGATCGCTCGCTGGGAATGGCTGGTATTAGTCTTGATCATCACGCTGGTGCTGGCCGCCGAAGGCTTCAATACCGCCCTCGAAGCAGCAGTTGATCTGACCACGACCGCCCGCCATCCGTTAGCGAAGGTTGCCAAGGATGTCGCCGCCGGAACGGTGTTGCTCTGTGCGATCAGTGCCGTGATTGTGGGTTGTCTGATCTTTTTGCCCCATCTTTGGCCGATCATAGCCGGGTGGTTGGGCTGGTAAGCAGCTCTGGCCTCTAACGAGTAAACACCTATGTGGCCGCTTGTTCGTCAGGCCCGTTACCTCGGACGCTACCGCGAGATTGCCCAGGTGCTGGTGGGCCATGGCTTCGGGGCGATGGTCGAACAACTCGGCCTGATCTCGTTGCTGTCGCTGCCACGCCGGGTGGTGCTGCGTGTCCCGCCGACACCACCCTTGGGGACAGCAGGGCGTCTGCGCGAGGCGCTGGTGGCGCTTGGGCCGACCTTTGTCAAGCTCGGGCAGGCCCTCAGTACCCGCCCCGATCTGCTGCCGCCCGAGTTTATCCACGAACTGGGCAAACTGCAAGATACCGTGCCGCCTTTTCCGGCCGAGATAGCGATTGCGACGATTGAGGAGTCGCTGGGCCTTCCCCTAGAACAACTCTTTACCCATTTTGAACGGGAACCGCTCGCGGCAGCTTCGTTGGGCCAGGTGCATGCGGCGATCTTGCCCGATGGCAGCGAAGTCGTGGTCAAGGTGCAACGGCCCGATATTGCCGGGCGGATTGTGACCGATCTGGCGATTCTGGCCGATCTGGCCGCCCTGGCCCAGGAACGCTTGCCGCTTGGCCAGCAGTATAATCTGGTCGAACTGGTCTGGGAATTTTCGGCAACCATGAAGATTGAGCTTGACTATCGGCGCGAGGGTCGCAACGCGGATCGCTTTCGCCAACTGTTTGCCGAAAACCAGACGATCTATATTCCAAAAGTGTATTGGGAGTACAGTGCCGATCGCGTGCTGACGACCGAGCGGCTGTATGGATTGAAGGTGACCGATAACGCGGGCTTGGCTGCGGCAGGGATTGATCGGGCCGGCCTGGCCCGCAATTGTCTCGAACTGATCCTGGTCGAGATCTTTACCTATGGTTTTTTCCATAGTGATCCGCACCCAGGCAATTTTTTTGCCATGCCGGGCGAGGTGCTGGGGGTGGTGGATTATGGTCAGGTTGGCAATCTGGATCAGCCGACGACCCAGGCCCTGTTACTATTGCTGGCGGCCCTGGTGCAACACGATACCGATGAGGCGCTGCGTTCGCTCGAACGGCTGGGTCTGGTCGCCCGCCACGAAATTACGCCCCTGTTGCGGCGCGACTTCGAACGCTTTACCTCGAGCTTTATTGATCGCCCGCTCAGCGAAATTTCGGCTCGCGATACGATCAACGAACTGCTGAGTCTGTTGCGCCGCCATCATATTCGTATGCCCGGCCCGTTGGCGATGCTGCTTAAAGCACTGGTGATGATGGAGGGCGTTGGGCTGCAACTTGATCCGCAACTCGATGTGTTTGGGATAGCCCGCCCGTATGTCAATCAAGCCATGGCCGCCAGTCTTTCACCTGCCGCTGTGGGCAACCAGGCCTTACGCGGGGCGCGCGACTTAGGCGAAATCGCGCTCGAAATCCCACACCAGGCCTCGGATCTGTTGCGACGACTCAATGATGGCGAATTGCACATCCGCACCGAAGAGCGCGAACTGCGACGGCTGGCAGGGGCCTTGACCGGGGCCGCCAATCGGCTGGCGCTGGCAATGGTGCTGGCGGGCCTACTCTTGATGATTGGCATGGTTGGGATTGCGGTTGGCATCGGCGGCTGGAGCGGGTTGGGGCCAACCTTGTTGCTGGGCATTGGCGGGGTAGGCGCAAGTATCGCGGGCTTGGCACTGACGCTTGGCCTGCTGCGTGGACGCGAATAAGGCTAAAAAGACCATGATGAGAACACCCAAACAGCGTAGCCTCCAAGTCGTTATGGCCGTCCACACCCTGATCTACCGCCTCAGTCAGGGGCAGTGGCTCAATGTGGACGGGCATATCATTCTGTTGAGCACCCTCGGCCGCCGCAGTGGGCAACTCCGCACTGCGCCCCTGTTTTGCATCCGTGATGGGGAAGCCTATGTGGTGATTGGCTCGTATGGTGGCAATACGCACCACCCGGCCTGGTACCTCAATCTTCAGGCGCGGCCCCGGGCGCTGGTGGTTGATCGCGGCCAGACCTGGTTGGCCAGCGCTGAAGACGTGACCGGCAACGACTATGAGCGGCTCTGGAATCTGTTGGTGCTTGCCAATCCAACCTACCAACAGTACCGCGCCCGCACCACTCGGCAGTTGCCGATTATTCGGCTCCATCCCCAGTAATACCATTTTGGGTTTTAGCTTTTGGATTTTGGATTGCGCCGCAGGGCATCGCTCGCATCCAGCGCCATTCCGTCACCAAACCGGCCCGCTTCAGCCTACATCATAACGGCACAGCCTCACCGCCACGGAACCAAAGTGGCCCGCAGGGCGCGAACGCTGTTCGCGCCCTGCGGGCCACAACGAACTACACCAACGGGTTCGCCGCCCGCCAGACCTTCTCGGGACGCAACGGGATGTCAATGTGGCGCACGCCCAGGTGACCCAACGCATCGGCAACCGCATTGGCAATCGCCGGGGTCGAGCCAATCGTGGCCGCTTCGCCGATCCCCTTGACCCCCAACGGGTTGAGCGGGGTGGGCGTTTCGGTCTTATCGAGCGTGAAGGTCGGAAACAGATCGGCGCGGGGGATGGCATAGTCCATCAACGAGCCCGAGAGCAACTGGCCGCCTTCGTCGTAGACCACCTCTTCGATCAGGGCCTGGGCGATCCCCTGGGCCAACCCGCCATGCACCTGACCGGCCACAATCACCGGGCTGATCCGCGGCCCACAATCATCCACCGAATAGTAGTCCCGAATGCGTACCAACCCCGTTTCGGGTTCGACCTCGACCACGGCGACGTGGGCACCGAAGGGGTAGATCAGTTCGGGGGGCCGGAAGTAGTCGGTCGCCTCCAAACCGGGATCGAGGTCGGGTGGCAGTTTGCTCGAATAGGCCCGCTTGGCAATCTGGCCCAGGCTGAGGGCACTATCGGGCACGCCGCGCACCTGGTAGCGGCCTTCGTGCAACTCGATATCGGCAAGATTCGCTTCGAGGATATGCGCCGCTAAGGCCCGCGCCTTGTCGCGCACCCGTTCGGCCGCCCGCATTAGCGCCCCGCCACCCACCGCCAGCGAACGTGAACCCATGGTGCCCACGCCCATCGGCGTGATCGCCGTATCACTGGCCCGGAAGACGATCTGGTCGAAATCGGCCCCGATCTGGTCAGCCACAATCTGGGCAAAGGTGGTGCCGGTGCCCTGACCGTGGGGCGAAATCCCGGTGGTCACCGTCACCGTGCCACTCGGCTCAACCTTGATCTGGGCACTCTCGTAGGGGCCGAAGCCACACATTTCGACATAACAGGCGACCCCAATCCCGAGCAGGGTCGTATCACCCCGCGCCCGCCGCGCAGCCTGTTCCAGCCGCAACTCTTCGTAGTTGCTGATCGCCAACGCCTTATCGAGTGCGCGGGCATACTCGCCACTGTCATAGATCAGGCCGGTCGGTGTTTTATAGGGAAATGCCTCGGGCGGAATAAAGTTGCGTCGTCGGATCTCAGCCGGATCAAGCGCCAGCTCGGCGGCCACACAATCAACCAGGCGCTCGATATAGTAGGCGGCCTCGGGGCGACCAGCCCCCCGGTAAGCGGCCACCGGCGTCGTATTGGTATAGACGCTGGTCGCCTCTAGATCCACATTGGGAATCTTGTAGACGCCAATCGCCATGGCGGTGGTCAGATCGGGCAGACCCGGAGCCAGCGGATAGGCCCCCAGGTCGGCGGTAATGCGCATATGCAGCGCCGTAATCGTGCCGTCGGCCTCGACCGCAGCGGCGAAATCACAGACCTGTCCACGCCCGTGGGTCGTCGCGGCAACATGTTCGAGCCGATCTTCGACCCAGCGTATGGGCGTATTCATACGCAGGGCCAGCGCCGCACAGAGCACCTCTTCGGGATAGATGCCGATCTTGACCCCAAACCCACCGCCAACATCGGGCGCAATCACCCGCACCTGGCTCTCGCTCAGGCGCACGACTTTGGCCAATTCGGCCCGAATCTGGTGGGGAGTCTGGGTACTGGTATGCACCACCAACCCGCCGCTGGCATGATCAGGGGCCGCCACGACCGCCCGCCCTTCGAGCGGAAAGCCAAACAGGCGCTGGTTGACCATGCGCTGGCGCACCACCCGATGAGCCTGGGCAAAAGCAGCTTCGACATCACCATGCTGACGGCGGCGGCTATGGTCAATATTATTCGGCAGACCCTCAAAGATGATTGGCGCGTCAGCTTCGGCGGCCCGCAACAGGTCGGCCACTACCGGCAACGGATCGTAGTCCACCTCGACCAGTTGAGCCGCGTCTACTGCCGCTTCATACGAGGTCGCAACTACCGCTGCGACCGCCTCGCCGACATGGCGCACCCGGCCCATCGCCAAGACATAGCGCGTCCGTCCGGCGTAACTCTTCGCGCCACCGCCACCCTCGCCCGAACTGGCGAGCGGCAATGGCTCACATGCATCCAGCAGATCCGGCCCCGTTACGACCGCCACCACGCCAGGTAGCGCGAGGGCGGCGGTCGCATCAATCGTCGTAAACGCGGCATGGGCGTAGGGACTACGCACCAGTACCACAAACAGCATTCCGGGCAGCTTGAGGTCGCCAACATAGGTTCCGGCACCACGGATGAGGCGCGGATCCTCCCGGCGCTTCACCTCGGCGCCCATCAGGGCGGCGTAGGCCATAGTCAGGGAGCCTTTCGTATCAATGGCAAGGGGCTTCCTATCTATGGTACCACAAGGATCGTGCGGAGGTGACAACGTAGGGACGCAGCGTGCTGCGTCCCTACGTCTCCGTCCCCTGGAGTTCTTGTTCGCGCAAGAAGAGCAAGAACTTGCGTGCGAACTTTTTATGCTCATCACTGAGCGCATCGTACAGGGTCAAGAAAGCATCACGTTCGCGGTTCGAGGCACTAAAGTTGTAGCTATCCTTGCCCGCTGCCTCGTTGATCAGTTCGATCGCCGTGGTGCGAAAAACCGTCGCCAAGCCTTCGAGTTCGGTAATGCGCACCCCGGTCGATCCCGCTTCGACCGCCGAGATATACGAGCCACTCACCCCAATCCGGCTCCCCAAATCAGCCTGAGTCAGACGGTCGCGGGTGCGCTTGCGCTTCACCACTTCGCCAATCCGCTCATTCAAGGTAGGCATGGTGTCTTCCTCCTTAGCTCCGCCCGATCGCCGCCTGCGCCAGTCGCCAGAGCGCCCGGTGGCGTGGCATGACTTCAAATACTTTACCACTAACCCCTTTCATCGAGGGTGCAGTCATGCGCAAGGCGAGTTCGGCGGTCTCTTCGGCGGTCGTGCCAAAAATGCGTTTAATGCGCGGAAAAGCCTTGAGCGCCTCGGCAGCCTCGCCAATCGCATCCCAGTTATTGGTCATGTCAGTCGCAACAATCCCGGGAGCCAACACATTGATCGCGACGTTTTTCGCTTCGGCATGTTCGCGGGCCAAGCCTTCGGTCAGGCGCACCATGCCCGCCTTCGAAGCACTGTAGGCACTCAGGTAGCGTTGCGCCCGTTTGTAGCCGCCACCAGTCACGTTGATCAGCCGCCCATAGCCCCGTTTGAGCATATGCGGCAAGACGGCGGTACAGCCATAGTAACAACCAAGCAAATTGATCTTGAGCACGTTTTCCCAGGCTCCCGGCGGCATATCAACGGTAGCCGCAAACGGCCCCGAGATCGCGGCATTATTGACCCATATGTCAACCTGACCATGGGTTGCCAAAGCGTGCTGCAGCAGCGCTTCGACCTCAGAGCGTTCGCCCACATTGCAAGCGCGGCCACTCGCCCGCACACCCTGAGCGCGCAGCGCCTCGACGGTAGCAGTCACGGCCTCAGGGCGCGACGACGCAACGACAACACAGGCCCCAGCGGCCCCAAAACGTTCGGCCATGGCCCGGCCGATGCCCCGCGTACTCCCAGTGATCACGGCAACTTGGCCGCGTAAAGAGGGTGATGATTTAGGCATTTGTTTTAATAATTATAGATAGATAGATGGTCGCCCTCATCCCCCCTCCCCCCCGGCCCCCCTCCCCCTCAAGGGGAGGGGGGAGATTGCTAAAACGCGCATTCTGCTGCGGCGCGGCTCCCCTCCCCCCTTGAGGGGGAGGGGCTGGGGGAGGGGGGATGAGGGGTTGTCAACCAACAAAGCTATCTGCAAGCAACTCATGCACTGCGCGAACGAATGATCAACTTTTCGCCCTGGCGCGAGGCCTTGATCGCGGTCATGCCCCGTAACCCCTCGGGCAAGAGCAGATGGCGGCGGTAGGGGCCCGCCCGCACAATCAGTTCGTCACCGCTCAGGGTCAGGCCGAGCGCTTCACGCGGCAGACCGGGCAAATCCAGGCTCACCGCCGGATCGGGCGGCCCAGTGATCAGAATCGGGGCCGGTGGTGGTGGCCCCGGCAACGGCGAATCCTCATCGTACAGCAGCGCCCCAATCCGGGCCAGGCTCTCAACTGAACCAGGATTCGCGGTCGCGGCCAGCCCATAGATCGCGTGTCCATGCCAGATTGCGCCAGCTTCTTGTTGTACCGCCACCTGCTCGTTGGCCAGCGCCTCGATCCCACTGATGCCACGCGGCAGCATCGGCCCGGCAATCAGACATTCGATCGCGAGGCCAAACAGTTGCAGCGCGGGCACATTGATCCGGGCATCAGCCAGGCCAGGTCGATCCGGCGTAAAGACATACCGCACCTGGGCCATACTGGTTGCGGTCATCTCGTCCCGCAGCCGTTCCAGGGCTATCCGCGCCTCCTGTACCCGTCCCGTCCACTCCATCGGGATCGGCAGCAAGCCCGTTGGAATCATCGCCCGCGAAACCGAGGCACTCGAACGCCCCGGGCCGCGATCCAGGCCAATGAAGAGCCGTACCAGCCAGCGGAAGGTGTCCGGCGCACCCAACGCCCGTAACAGCGCCTCGGGAGGGCCAGCATCCACACAGGCCAGATCATACCGCCCTTCCAGCTTGCGCAACCGCGTCACCGCCAAGAACAGATCACTCCCCGGAATGACCGGAATCTCTTCACCGACAATCGTTGGGCCACTACTCGGCTTAATCGCATCCCAGACCAAACTTAAATCACTTAACGGATCGAGACACCAGAGATCAAGCCCCTCGGACAATTTCTGAGGCTCGGCTACGGGTGGCAGATTAAACAGGGCCGCCGACGGATGGGAAGGACCGACACTCACCAGCAGCACGCGCACACCGGCAGCGGCAGCAGCGGCGGCGGTAGCGGCAGCGGCAAGAGCGGTTGGACCAGACGGACCAGTAAAGACCAGACTTTGCATATATGTCTCCGCGCCAGGGCGCAACTCCTTCGCGCCAAGTGTAGCATATTCCAGCGCGTGCTATACTGCCAGCGTCATAGTGCGCTACATTCATATCACAAGCGTATCGTTCAACGCATCCGTATAGCTTCAAGGAGTCCTACCCATGGGCGAGTTGCGCAAGGTTGCGCTCTTTACCAACGAGTTCCCCCCCAATGTCTATGGCGGAGCCGGCGTTCACGTCGAGTATTTGAGCCGGGCCATGTCCAAGTTGGTGCCGGTGGAGGTGCGTTGTTTTGGTGAGCAAATGGTTGATGATCCTGCCCTCAAGGTGCGTGGATATCAACAATTAGAAGCGGTTAAACACAATACCGACCGGCGCTTTGTTGGGGCAGTTGATGCCTTTCAGCGCTCATTGATGATGGCCAAAGATACGCTTGATGCCGATGTGGCCCATTGTCACACCTGGTATACCGATATGGCCGCCTTGATTGCGAGCAAGCTCTGGGGCATCCCGTATGTGCTGACCGTCCATTCGCTCGAACCGCTCCGCCCCTGGAAGGTCGAGCAACTTGGCAATGCCTATCACCTCAGTTCGTGGATGGAACGCACCGCGATCGAGCAGGCCAATGCCGTGATCGCCGTTTCACAAGAGACCCGCGACGATATTTTGCGCCTCTTTACGATTGACCCGGCCCGGGTGCATGTGATCTACAACGGGATTGATCTGGACGAATATCGCCAGGTCACTACTACCGCCACGCTGGAGCGCTATGGGATCGATCCCAACCGGCCGTTTGTGCTCTTTGTGGGCCGCATTACCCGCCAAAAAGGCATTATCCACCTTGTGAATGCCATTCCTCACATCGATCCCAACGTCCAAGTCGTGCTCTGTGCCGGTGCCCCCGATACCGCCGAAATTGGCCAGGAGATGGAGGAACGGGTCGCTGCCGTCAGTGCCAACCGCCCCGGTGTGATCTGGATCCGCGAAATGTTGCCCCGCCCAGAAGTGATCGAGCTCTATTCGCAGGCGACCGTCTTCTGTTGTCCGTCGGTTTACGAACCCTTTGGCATTATCAATCTTGAGGCCATGGCCTGTGAAACGGCCGTGGTCGCTTCGGCGGTCGGCGGCATCAAAGAAGTGGTTGTACCCGAAGAGACCGGATTGCTGGTTGATCCAAAATTGCGTGAAGGCAGCTTCGATCCGATCGATCCTGCCGCCTTCTCGGCCGAACTCGCCGCCGCGATCAACCGCGTGACGGCTGATCCCGACTTGCAAACCCGCTTCGGCCAGGCCGGCCGCCGCCGCGTCGAAGCGCATTTTAGCTGGGATGTGATTGCTCAGCAGACCGTCGAGCTGTATCGATCATTGTTGTAACTTGTAACGCTTCGCCTGCGCGTGGCATCAAATTATCAATGGTTGATGGTTACACATACTTGGCATAGTGGGCCTGGGAGCACATGGTGCTCCCAGTAACCCTTCCGCTGGACAGGTGCGGATGCACCTGTCCACCCGCCTCCTACTGAGAATGACTTTGGCCCTGCCGGACAGATAAA
>JBLWKA010000035.1:0-29508 GCA_048381555.1 Oscillochloridaceae bacterium umkhey_bin13 | reverse complement strand
CCGGGGAGCCCAGGGGCCCCCCAGCACCCCGCCCCCCCCCCCCGTGCGGCAGCACCTGTCCAGCGGAAGCATCCTAATAAGGAGTTTCCCATGGCCGAACAGATCAACGTCGCCCTCGAACTGCGTG
This sequence comes from Oscillochloridaceae bacterium umkhey_bin13, assembly GCA_048381555.1. Taxonomy (GTDB): domain Bacteria; phylum Chloroflexota; class Chloroflexia; order Chloroflexales; family Chloroflexaceae; genus Viridilinea. The sequence continues at coordinate 29,381 of JBLWKA010000035.1, read as the reverse complement.
AGGGCATGCATTTCGTCGCTACCAACGAAGCCGGTCTGAGCATTGACATGGATAGTCCCAGTATGGGCAGCGGGGCCGGGCCATCACCCATGGCAGCGGTCTTGATGAGCCTCGCCGGTTGTTCGGGCATGGATGTGATCGCGATTATGCGCAAGAAGCGCCAACCGGTGCAGGGCCTCAAGGTCACGGCGAAAGGCACTCGCGGCGAGGAGTATCCCAAGCCCTATACCAGTATTCACCTCGAATACCATTTTATCGGCGCAGAAATCAGTCCCCAGGCCTGTGTGCAGGCGATCGAGCTCTCACGCGACCGCTACTGCCCGGTCTGGGCCATGCTGCGCCCAACCGTCGAGATTAGCTACAGCTATACGATCAGCGAGTAACCCTTGCCCACCAAGCGTCCCACAAAGATCGTACCCACCGCCAACAAAATCGCCACCAGCAAAGCCAGCCAATCGGCGCGTCCCATGGTCAGGACGCGCCGTTTGGTGCGCCCATGTCCACCTCGGTAGCAACGCGCATTCATCGCCGTCGTCAACACCTCGGCGCGCTGCAACGCATTCACGAACAACGGAATCAGCACCTGACCAACACGTTGACCACGCTCGATCAGGTTGCCTTCGTCGAAACGTTCGCCCCGCGCCGCCCGCGCTTTGACCAACCGTTCCAGTTCGGCCACCAGCAAAGGCACAAATTTTAGCGCAATCACAAAGGTCATCACCAGTTCATTGATCGGCAGCCGGAAACGCTTTAACGGGGTCAGCATGATCTCGACCCCATCCGCGAGATCCATCAAGCCCGTCGTGAACATCAGGGTGCTGGTGTAGTAATACAGCAGCATCACCCGGCAGAGGATCAGCAAGCCCTGCAACACCCCATCAAGCGAGAGCGAGATGATCCACCACTGCCACCAGGGGTTCGGCGGGTTTGGAAAGAACAGCACTTGGAAGACAAAGATGATCAGCATGGTGTTGAAGAGCAGGCGCATGCCCCGCAGGGTATAGCTGACCGGAATCAACGCCACCGTCTGGATCAGCACCGCCCCAGCAAAGGCCACCGCCAACCCCGCAAAACTGCGGGTGACAATCAGCGCGAACATGATCAGCGCGACCGCCGTCAGTTTGACCCGTGGGTCAAGCCGATGGATCGGTGAGCCAAGATCCAGGTACTGGCCGAAGGTGATGTTGCGCGAGAATTCAATTGCCATAAAAGTGGGCCTGGGAGAACATGGTTCTCCCAGCAACGTTACCTCGGGAACGAGTGACTGCTCGTTCCCGAGGTGCCGATTTTACAAACGACTCAAGCGAAGCACCAACGCCTGTTCTAACTCGTCCAGATGCAGCAGATCGGTGGGCAGGTCGGGCAACACCGCCCGGAGTTGCAAGGCAATCTCGGCCGACTCACTCAATTCCAGACCCAGGGCGTGCAACTCATCGGCGCGGCGCAACAATTCGCGCAACGTCCCCTCCATCACGACCCGCCCCTGATGCATCACCACCGCCCGATCAGCCAATTCGGCCAACTCATCAATCGTATTGCCAACCAATACGGCGGTCAGGCCATCGCGTTGACAGAGCCGGGCGATCAGTTCGGCCAATTCGGCCCGTCCCCGTGGATCGAGGCCCGCCACTGGTTCATCGAGGATCAAGACCCGCGGGCCACCCGCCAGTACCCCAGCAATCGCGGCACGTCGTTTCTGGCCCCCCGAAAGCGCATACACATACCGCAACCGGTAGGTCTCGTAATCCAGGCCCACTTCGGTCAAGACCCGTTCGACAATCGCCCGTGATTCGGCCGGCGGCAAGCCACGCCGCCGTGGCACAAACGACACATCTTTGCCAACCGTATCCTCGAAGAGTTGGGTTTCGGGTTGCTGAAAGACGATTCCCACCTGCTCGCGCATCTGTCCCAGCGGAAAATCCGGCGCGGTCACGTCCTGGCCTTCGTAGCGCAACTGGCCCCGGGCGGGCAGGCGCAGGCCCGCAAAAAAATCGATCAGAGTACTTTTGCCAGCCTGAGTACCCCCCAGAATCGCCAGCGTTTCGCCGGGATAGACCACACAATCCACGCCGCGCAACGCATCTTCGGCCAGCGGCGTTCCGGCCATATAGGTAAACTGCAAGCCCTGGGCTTCAAGCAACGGGGCCGCTGGCTTGGCGGGCGCAGGTACTTCTAGCGGTGCCGCGTCGGGCTCGGGCGACGCTTCAGCAGCCCCAGATGCCTCCAGCGGTTCGGCGTCGGGCATACGCTCACGCAGGGCCGCAACCAGTTCTTCGGCCGTCAGGATCGTCGGGGGCAACGTCAAACCCCGGGCGACCAGGCGCTGGCCCAATGCGGTCACCTGGGGCACATTCAAGCCGACCGCCCGCAACTCCTCACGGCGCGCAAAAATCTCGCGTGGCGAGCCTTGCATCAGGATCCGCCCGCCATCCATCACCACAATCCGATCGAAGCCCACGACCTCGTGCATAAAATGGGTAATATGCAGCACCGCAACCTCGGTTTTAGTGCGCAACTCGTGGGCCAGCGCGATCACCTGGCGCGCCAGGGCTGGCGCAATCATGGTCGTCGGCTCATCCAGAATGATATAACTGGGCTGCATCGCCAGCACACCGGCAATCGCCACCCGCTGTTTTTCGCCGCCCGACAACTCGCTAATCTGGGCGTGCAGGCGGTGGCCCATGCTTAACGCGGCCAGACACGTGCGTACCCGGTGTTCGATTTCGCTGCGCGGCAGGCCCAGATTTTCTGGCCCAAAGGCCACATCGTCAATCACCGTATTGGCGATCAACTGGTCATCGGGGCGCTGAAAGACCATGCCCACGCGACGACGGATCTCCCAGATCTGCTCGCCCTGCCCCAGAATCCCGTCAACGCTAAACTCGCCCTCGGTTGGCTCAAGAATACCCGCCAGAATCTTGGCCAGGGTACTCTTACCACTACCATTATGCCCAATAATCGCCACCAACTCGCCGGGCGCGACCTGCAAACTCACCTCGCGCAGTGCGACAATGGCATCGGGGCGCCCAGCGTTATAGGCAAACGAAAGCTGCTGTGCATCGAGCATGGCAACCTAGAACGAAGACTTATCGCGAGGCGTGGTATCCTTCGCCGAGGTCTGGCCCGAGCGCACCAGGTTCACGCCACGGGCGACCAACGGGGTCAACACCGCAGCAATCACCACTTCCGCAATCGCCTGGGGGATGATCGTCGGCACCGCCGCGATGGGCAACAGACCAAAGACGACCAGGCCCCCCACCACCAGAATGGTATTAGTCAGGGTGCCCACCACCCCGGCGGCAGCGGCGGCCAAATCAATATTCACCCCTGCCAGAGCCCGGTAGGTCAACCAGGCGGTCAGGCCAATCAAGACGCGGGGCAGCACCGAGATCAGCGGATTGGCAAATAGGCCCGTGGTATCTTGCAACATACTAAAGATGCCGAAGATCAGGCCGGCCAGCACCCCCACCACCGGGCCTTCGAGCACCGCCCCGATGATCGCGGGGATGTGCATAATCGTCGCTCGCCCAGTCATATTGGGCACCGGAATAAAGCCCCACTGGGTCACACCCAGCACAATCGCAATCGCCCCGAGCACCCCGGCCACCACAATCTTGCGCGTATTGATCGTGGTTGCACTATCGCGTGGTACGCTAGCCATCACATTGCCTTTCCCTGTGTAACCCAACAGCAGCCGCAGCCCACTCGCCGCGATCACACATAAGTTCTGTCGTCGCTGCGACGTTCCCGAGGGTTTGGGAGGGCTTGGCCCTCCGCCTTCGGCAACGATCACGCATACCCCCCTGTCGTCGCTGCGGCGCTCCCAAGGGCTTGGCCTCCCAAGGATCCCCTCCTCGGCACGTGAGCGTACGCTCACGTGCCGAGGTAAGCACCTAACTCACCGCAGCGATACTCTCGCCGAGGATCTGAACGAGTTGATCAATCGTTTCGACCGGGGTCATCAAGGGTGGCGCAATGCAGATCGTATCGCCCACGACCCGGGTAAAGACCCCCCGGGCGATCAACTCCTTCAGGACCCGCCCGCCCATATTGGCCGAAGCCGGAAAGGGTTCTTTGGTCTCTTTATTGGCGACCAGTTCGACCGCCGCCATCATACCCTTGCCACGCACATTGCCCACCGTCGGCAACTCGTCCAACTCTTGCAGCGCATTATTCAAATGCTCACCCACTTCGGCGGCCCGGGCCACGAGTCCCTCGCCCTCGATAATTGCCAGGTTCGCCAAGGCAACTGCGCAACTGGTCGGATGGCCCGAATAGGTAAAGGCATGCATCCAGCGCTGATCACCGGGGACTGAATCGATCGCATCACGGATCTTGTCACTCACCCCGATGCCACCAAGCGGCACATAGCCCGAGGTGATTGCCTTCGCGAACTGCACAATATCCGGCTCAATCCCATAATGCTCCAGCGCAAACCAGCGCCCAGTGCGCCCAAAACCGGTAATCACCTCATCGGCAATCAGCAGCACCTCATACTGGTCACAGATTTCACGCACGCGCTGGAAATAGTCGTCCTGGGGCGGGATCACGCCGCCAGCACCCTGCACCGGTTCGGCAATAAAAGCCGCAATCGTCTCTGGCCCCTCGCGCAGAATCGCCTCTTCGAGCAGATTCGCCGCCGCCACGCCATCGCTCAGTTCCGGGGTTTTGTTGACAAAGCGGTAGGGATAGGGCGAGTCAATATGGATGAACCCGGGCGTGCGCGGCTCGAACATCGGCCAGTAAGCAGGCAGGCCAGTCGCAGCCATCGCGGCCATGGTCACGCCGTGGTAGCCCTTCATGCGCGAAATAAACTTGACCTTATTGGGCTTGCCGTGCGCCTTCCAGTAGAAGCGCGCCGTCTTGAAACTACTCTCGGTGCTTTCGGCCCCACCACTGGTAAAAAAGAAGGTATTGATCGAGGGGTAACAAAGCTCAGCGAGTTTGGCGGCCAGCTTAATCGCCGGAGGATTAGTACTGCCCACATAGGCCGAATAGTAGGCCAACTGGCGCATCTGATCAAAAGCCGCCTGGGCCAACTCCTCACGGCCGTGCCCAATAGCCACATTCCAGAGCCCACTCAGGCCATCGATATATTCGCGGCCGGTGGCGTCCTTCACGATTGCACCCTTACCCTCAACCCAGACTTTCGGCTCCAGATGAGCGCTCGGATGGTAAAGCGGATGCAGGACGTGGTCATGATCGGCCTGAACCAGATCTGCTGTCTCGATCAACGCGGGGCCTCCTTGATGCCATTGCGATTGCCGATGATGGGGCAGCTTTTGTGACGCAGACAAACAACACACCCCGTCGGGACACCTGCGGAGTGCGCCCACGCCAACCGAGGTTCTGCCATCACTGCACTGCGATGGCGGTGATTCTACCCCAACTTATCTTGCAACGCAAGAGTCGTCCCCCTACCGCATCAAATTCAGGATCAGTTGACGGTACAGCGCGGTCAGCGGGTGTTCGGGGAAGCGCAGCGCAAAGATTCCGTCCGAGGCCAGGCTCATCAGGTCATCGGAATGGGGAATCACTGCCGCCACCGGTGCATCATAGATCGCCTCAACCCGTTGGCGCACCTGCTCTTGATCGAAGGTTTGCGGGACCTTGTTGACCAACAAAACAATCCGCGGCACCTCAAGTTGGCGTGCGATCTCAACTGTCACGCCGGTTCCCTGATAATCCTGGCTATCGGGGCGCATCAGCACCAGCAACACATCCGAGACCGCAATCGAAAGCAAGGTCTCTTCATTGAGGCCCGGATGGGTATCAATCAGCAGCACATCCAGGTCAAAACTAGTAATCAGACGCTGAAAGCTCTCGTTCAGCATGCCCGGATCGTAGCCATCACGCAAGACGCGGGCGATCTCATTCAGTTTGACACTGGCGGGCACAAACAGCACCCGGCCACTTACTGGTACGCCCAAGAGCGGGGTCACATCATAGACTGCATCCTCGATCTCGCACTCGCCCCAGATTACATCATTCAAGGCCCGCGTAATCTGGTTTTCGTCGAGGCCAAAGATCACATGAATGCCGGGCGACTGGATATCAGTATCAATCACCCCGACCCGATAGCCACTTGCGGCCAGCAGCGCGGTCAGATTAGCGGTAGTATTCGATTTACCCGTACCACCCCGAAACGAATGAACCGAGATAATCTTCGGCATAACACAGCCTGAGTGGCACTGGAAGGAGGGGACTCCTCCCAGTGCCAACGCGAGCTCAAGCCTGCCAAACTACTTTGCAGCAGCCTTGAGTTGGGTCACCAGCGCCACATAGTCACGCATCGCCTGCTCACTCGAGGTACCCTTGACTTTGGCCCATGCATCGTACTTCATGCGGCCCTGCATATCAAGAATCCCCGGGCGCGACCCGCTCACATCGCCCACACTCGCCTGCTTAAACAGCGCATACAGCTTCAAAAGGGCATCATTATCAGGACGCTTGGGCAGTTGCTGTACATCTTTGGCGGCCTGCTCGAACTGGGCTTTCAGATCGCTCATAACGAGACTCCTTGTATGCTAAACGAACATTCGAAGCCATCCTTGCACTGTGCGGCAGGGATGGTACCATCTTCGGAACCGGGGTGCAATGACCAATCAGAACTGGCCGCTGACGGTAGCGACCCGCACATAGGCCACCCCAAAGATGCGGTAGGTTGCCGTACTGGTGATCGTGCAAGATCCCTGGGGGCGCGGGCCAAGCGGAAGCACCGCTTCGCTCTCATCGCCATCAACGGTCACACTGCCGGTCGCCGGGCCAACGACCAGATCAAAGATCACACTTACGGGGCGGGCACCACGCCCATAACGCCAGCGCAGGGTCGCCAGATACGGGTCGTTGCCACCCACTTCGGCCAGGCGCACAGCCCGCAACGGGGCCGGCCAAAGCGTTTCCCGGGCCAACCAGAGTGCTGCGCTGAGCCAAGCCAACCGCCCCAGCCAACGCCCGAGCAGATCAACCCGCATCTGGCGCCTCCTCGGCCTCGGCATACGCAACGGGCAAAACAATCCTCTGGTATTCGGGATCGGGGTGCGGGCGGTAGAGCGTGATCACATGACCAATGATGCCCACCAGGGCAGCCCCGCTTTCCTCGACCATCGTCTGAGCGAACGCCTCTTTCTGGTCTTTATACTCCAGCAGGCGCACCTTGATCAACTCGTGCGCTAACAATTCACGCTCGATCTTGTGCATCAATTCGGGAGTCAGGCCCTGCTTGCCGAGCATCGCAGTCGCCTTCAAGGGATTAGCGAGGGCGCGCAGATACTTGCGCTGAGCCTTCGAAAGGGTTGTCACAGCTTCTCCTGAGAGGTGGTAGACACAACAGGGCGCGGATCATTGGCATAACGACCGCGCAGATCATTCATACGCACCGTCAGCACATCACGCAGATTGCGCCACGAATCACGCACCGGATTAACTTTGGTTTCGGTGCCGTAGTGCCAAAGTACCGGCACTTCAGTAATCGCATAGCCCCGTTTGCGGGCCAGAAAGAGCAATTCCACATCATAGGCGGTCACCGCCGCCCCTTGCACCACCGGAGCCTGCTCACCATAAATCTGCACCCGTCGAAACAGATCCTGGGCCACCTCACGGGGCATAGCCTTAAAGCCACACTGGGTATCATCAATCCCACGCAGGGCCACCAGCCGAATGATCGCATTAAAGACTCGCCCCATCACATGGCGATACCACGGCTCACCTTCGCGGGTAGCGCCCATACCTTCCCGCGAACCAATCGCCAGATCAGCCCCAGCGCGCAACTCAGCCTCAAGCTTCGGCCACTCCTCAATCGGCACGGCTAGGTCGGCATCACAGAGCAGCACCACCTCGCCTTGGGCGGCCAGGGCACCAGCGCGCACCGCAAAGCCCTTGCCGCGATGATCGCGGCGCAGCAACGTCACCCCAGGGATCGCCTCCGTCAGCGCAACCGTCTGATCAGTGCTCCCATCATCCACCACCAGCACCTCAGCCTGATACGACTGCGTCGCCAGATACGCCACCACCTGAGCTAAGGTTTGGGGCAGACGACTCGCCTCATTGTAGGCTGGGATCACAATCGAAAGATACGTCAACGCGGGCTACTCCCTATGGATTACAGCTTGATCTGTAGTTTTGGTTGCACTAAGCAATACTGATAGCGAGATTCTTCTTATCAAGCGGGTTGTACGTACTCATCGCACCTATTGTAGCGCATGAACAATACTTTGCGCGACGACGAAGCCCAGATCAACCGGTACTGCATTGCCAAGCTGACGCATGCTTTCCGTCCAGGAAACCGGAAAAAAATAATCATCGGGAAAGCCCTGAATGCGGGCGCACCCTATCCCTTACCGTGATTCGCCCAAACCTAAGCCAAACGAGGCGCGAAACTGGTTCGCTTGCGCCTCGGGCAAGGGCCGCCGTTTAGCCAGAAATTGGGGCAAGGCGCGCAAGGCCGCGAACTGGCCGCGCAAACGGGCGCGGGCGGCGGGTTCGCGCAGGTGGCGCAGACTGGCGAGGCTAAAACGCAACTGCGAGGCCAATAGCTCCGGCCAGTGCCGACGGGCCAACTGCGGCGGCATGTTCTTCAGCCAGACCAACGCGAAGTTGCGCCCACAGTAGTAACTCGCCAGCGTCCCACCACCCGTCGCACTCAGTTTGTGATAAACCACCGCCGTGGGCACAAAGATCGTGCGCATCCCATGGCGACGCGCCCGCAAATTCAGATCCACATCTTCGCAATACATAATCAGGTCTTCATCAAAGACCCGGCCATGCTCACTCAGGGCGTGCAAGGCCCTGCGCCGATAGGCCGCCGCCCCCGCACACGGCCCAAAGACTTCGCTTACGGCATCGAACTGGCCTTGGTCGCGCTGCCAGACCCCGCGGCTACCCGGTTCGCCATCAGGCCGATAAAAATCACCCGCCGAGTGCAGGTAGTCGCGCCGGTCAAATAGCCGCAACTTGCTGGCGGCGAAGGCGTAGGTGGGCCAACGTTCGAGTGCCCCAACCAAGGTTGCCAACCAGTCGGGCGCGGCCTCGGTATCATTGTTGAGCAAAACCACAAAGGGGGCGCTGGTCGCCGCGATCCCAGCATTGACCGCCGCGGCCAAACCCCGGTTGCGCGGCAAGACGATCACCTGCACCTCGGGGTAATCCGCTGCCAGCAGATCCAGCGAATGGTCGTGGCTGCCGTCATCTACCACCGTCACCCGGAAATCCTGACGGGTCTGGGCACGCAGCGCATTCAGGCAGGTCGGCAAGAGGGCCGAACCGTTATAGTTGGGAATAATGACATCAATCACGCAACGCCTCGACCAGAGCCTCCTGCCAGGGGCGCAAACCCAACCCAAGGGCTGTTCCCGCCAGATTGGCGAGCGGCGTGTAGGGCGGCGGCGTGCTAGCGCGTTGGTAATCTGCCAACTTGATTGGCGTGAGCGGGAAATCAGGATACCCGGCCAGATCAAGGATCGTACGCGCAAACTCGTAGCGCGAACAGGCCCCCTGATTGACAAAATGGAACGTGCCATAATGGCTGGTCGTGATCAACTGGGCCAACGCCGCTGCCACATCAGGCGCATAGGTTGGGCTGCCAACCTCATCATCCACCATGCGCAGCCCGTCGGCGGGTGGGTTGGCCGCCAAACGCAGCATGGTACGTACGAAGTTGCGTTCCCCGCCAAACAACCAGGCGACCCGCACAATATAAAAACGGCTCAGCAGTTCACGCACGATCAACTCGCCCGCCAACTTCGAGCGCCCATAGGCATTCACCGGCCCGGTCAGATCATACTCGTTATAGGGGCGCTCGGCATCACCTGCAAACACCTCGTTGGTACTGATATAGACCAGCGGGACGTCAAGCTGGCGACAGGCCAGGGCGACATATTTCGTGCCCAGGCCATTGATGCGATAGGCCAATTCGGGATCGCGGGCACAGCCATCTACATTGGTGTACGCAGCCGGATGAATGATCAGATCCGCTGCCGTCGCCACAAGCTGATCAACAGCCTCAGGTGTATCCAGATCAAAGCTTGGTTGGGTCAGAGGCAGCAGTTCGTAGTCAGCACTCAGGGCCGCCAGCAAGGCCGTACCCAGTTGCCCATTGGCCCCAGTGATCGCAATCCGCATCGCAGCCTACTCCCCTCGCCTCATTATTTCACGTCCTACCGTCGGGCAAGGGTAGCAGATCAGGGAAGGCGCGTCAACTAAAAGAAAGATCACGCCGTCTTTGATCGCCAGGATGCGCGCCGAGTCGCGGATGGTCGAGAGCCGGTGCGCGATCACAAAGCTGGTCTTGCCCTCCATCAGGCGCAGCAATCCTTCCTGAATCAACTTCTCGGTACGGGTATCCACATTCGAGGTCGCCTCGCCAGGGCATCCCGATCAGCAACGCGACCTCATTCCAACGAGCGAGGTCAGCCAGGTCGTTCCGCTGTGGCCCACCACGTGTCATGCCTGTCAGCACGCCTTGCCTGAGGATCTCGCCCCCATTGGCCCGCCACGGCGGCAGCAGGTCTGGGATATTCCGCTGGCTCCGCCAGAGGTGAAGGAACCCGCCGCCCGTGGCTGTGGGTGGCCGTCGGCACGCTGGCAACGCTGTTCATGATTCAGCTACCACCGACTATCTAGTCTGGCCCGCGCCAACCCAGACGCTGGTGGCTCGCGTGGGGCTGGCCATGCATCGCCAGATGCAGCAAACCAGCACACGGCCTACAGCCCCGACAAACATGGCAACCCGGCTCCCGGCCACCGACCAGATCTTTCGCGTTGCCTTCGATCACCTGCCGACCGAGGTCATGATCGTTGCGCCAACCAACCAGATCGAGTATGTCAACCCGGCGTTTTCTCACTTTACTGGCTACAGCCCGCACGAGATGATCGGACGCCAACCGGGCTTTCTGGTGCTGCCCGAAGACCATGCCGCCACGGTCGCACGGGGCCATCTGCTGGCCGCCGGGCAGATCGACCATTTTGTGCATGAGCGGCGCCGTTATGTGCGCAAGGACGGCTCGTTTGCTTTTGGTAAATTGACAGTCTATGCCCCCCGCGACAAGGCCGGTCACCCCATGGCTTTTTTGGCCTTCATCGAGGATATGGGCAGTCGGATCTGAGTCGAGGATCAATTGGCCCGCTATACCCGCTATCAGCAGGCGCTTACCAATACCTCGCTCTGTCTGCTTGCCATGGCCCCCGATCCCACAACCCGTGAGATGAAATTGACCGCCGCAAGCACGATCAGCAGGCTCCACACCCCGAGCACCCGCCCAATGAACGTCCCGGCGTAGGGGATGAGCACCAGAAAACCAAATACAAACGGGGCCGCCCCCAGGGTGACCATGCGCAGCACCGGCGCGTAGCTGTCGTCCACCCGAAAGAGTAACCGGGCACTGAGCCAGATCGTCGTGCCCCAAACCATGATTGATCCCCATAAATTGCCGATCCTGCTGCACTCCAAAACCATCAGCGTAGATGATCAGATTGCCATGATCGGATCAAGCAATCTCGACATTCGCTCCTTCACCCTGAACATGGAAGTCTCGCTGGTGATCTACGATCCCGCGGTCGTCGCCGCCTTGCACCGGGTCTTTGAGGACTACATCGCCCGTTCCAAGCGGGTCGAACTGGCGGCATGGCAGCGGCGTCCGGCGAGTGCGCGCCTGATCGAAAACATTGCCCGCCTAACGGCGGCATTGCAATAGAGACGCAGCGTATTGCGTCCGCCCGGTCGCCCCTGCGTAGGGAGGCAGCGTACTGCGTCCGCTACATCCACGAAGGTAATACAGGATCTTCACCGGTAATTGGTATTACACCTGGCGATCAGCAGGATCCGCCAGTGGCACGACCAGGCTCACGACGGTGCCAGCCATATCAGGGCGATTACTCAGTTTGCAGCGCCCACCCACGGCGTGAATAATCCGTGCCACCAGCGCTAGGCCCAGGCCCATTCCATCAACCTGCCCAGTAAAACTGCGCTCGCCCTGATAGTAGGGACGCCAGGCATGGTGGATCTGCTCGGGTGTCAGCCCCGGGCCATCATCGCTAATAATGATCGCAAGCAGGCCAGGTTCATACAGTTGTAGGGTCAAATCAACAATCGGCGAACGCTGTTGATGAAACTTGGCACTATTTTCGATCACTTCACGGAGCACCACCTCGATCCCATGACGGGTCATCGCCAGACGTTGGTCGAGCATCGCCAATGGCAACGGGGTGACCCGCAGATGGCGCACCCCCAGATCCACGGCAATCTGCTCGGCGAGGGCCACGACCTCAGGCAGGGTGGGGCCGTCAATCCCATACAGGTCAGCCGGCGGACGCAGGTAATGCAAAATATCTTCGATTTCGGCCCGCAAACGGCGCGCCCCGGCCAGCGCAACATCGGCAATCCGGGTAATACTCTCGCGATCCATCGTAGTGGCCCCACCACTCAGGATGTTCAAGCCACCCAGGATGCCGACCAGCGGCGTACGCAACTTGTGCCCAAGCATCGCATGGAAGGTCCACATCTCACGCTGGGTCGTAATCTGTTCGGTCAGATCGCGTAGGCGCAAGACCCGCAAATCACCACCACTTGAGGGCGGCAGCAGATCAACCCGCAACCAACGCTCGGTCGCGCTCCGGCTTTCGGGGCGCACCAGAAAACGCACCGTACTGGAATCCTCAAGCAGGGCCGGCCAACCAGCCCAGGCTTCGGGCGGGGTTAGTTGATAGCGCTGGGTTGCCAGGTGGACAAACGGCAGTTGGCAGGCCTCATCAGGGCCAAGTCCTAACAAGGTACGGGCGTGAGGATTAGCATAATGGATGGTATCGTCGGGGCTAAGGGCCAAAATCCCGTCATCACTATGTTCTACCGCCCAGACAAACCGAGTCCGCTCGGCCTCGACCCGCTGCTGCTGTTCCAGCAATTTGCGGTAGCGATTAAGCCGCAGGATGGTCGAAACCCGGGCACGCAGTTCGACATAGTCAAAGGGCTTGGTCACAAACTCATCCGCCCCTGACTCGAAGCCGCGAACCCGTGACTCGCGATCATCAAGCGCAGTCACCATAATCACTGGCACCTGCGCCAGCGTGGCATGGTTGCGAATCTGGCGGCAAACGGTAAAGCCATCTACCTCTGGCATCATCACATCAAGCAGCACCAGATCGGGGGGGGTCGCCACCGCCAGATCAAGCGCCATTGGCCCACTTGAGGCACAAATAATCGTATGGCCGAGTGGGCGCAACAAATCGGCCAGAATACTCAGGATCTGGGGATTATCATCAACCAGCAGGATGGTACCGTTTTCTGTCATACCCTTACAGTGTAACAGGTTCGTGCAACGATAACCAGTCTGCCGGACTAGACTGGGCCAACCTTGCCCCGGGCCATATTCACAATCGTGAGCAACTCTTCGTCGGAGGGGCCGCCCCCATTTTGTTCCCACCAGCGTCGGTACCAGCGCAGGTTTTCGACAAAAGCCGTCATCACTTCGTCCCGACTGAGCGGTGGCACTTTCTGGCGCAAGGCCACCAGGGCCTCTTCACGATCCGACTCGTTCAGTTCTTCGAGTGAGGCCAGGATCCGTTCGGCCCGCAACAAAAAGAGTTCACGCTCGATGGTTGGAAAACTGTCACCGATCTGGCGAATATTGCCCAGGTAGCTAATCGTGCGCTGCCGCGGCACACCCCGTTCATCGCGGTAACTCGCGACCAGGTAGGCATCATAAAAGCTGGTGTCCGCAACTGTTGCGTTCTTGTGCCGCCTGACAACCCAGCGTACATACATAGTGTGTCGTCCCTTTGCTTAGCATGCAGTATAACATGTCAAGACAATTTTTTGAATAAATGACATAGTTGCACTCCCTTTACTAAGCCAGGATTAGTTGTAAACCGTTTACGAATAAACGGCCCAGACGCGACGATTGAACCTGCGACAAGTTGCGTATTATGCGTTCCTTTTTTGGCGCTAAGGAATATCAGCGCAATAGAATGACTTTTTAGCGCACTCAAATAACGGTTGCTTTGTCAATCATTGACATATTATACAAATTTCTGAATTGTTGACCATTTGCACCACTTTTGCCAATATTGCAGGCGTTTTTCGCATATGCTATACTCGCGCCACGTGAGCAGGATGACCGAGTACGCAGCCCACGCCCCTGGCTACCATCGCCTTGCCGCTCTGGCAGGCTCATTGCATCCTTCCCTCGCCCTAACCTCTGTTGGATGTGCTTGGGTGCGTTGTAGGTTGAAAGTCGATCTATTTTCTTCCCTGATACCGTAGTTCCAAGTCTAAACTACACCAACCAGTTCATACCTTCTTGTATTTATTGCTCATGTGTTTTGGATGAAAGGGGAAGCAGGCATGGCCTTCCTGCGGCTAGCGATCAAGACGTTGCGACTGGCAATTAGCCGGGTCGGTGTTGGCTGGATGTTCGCACTGCTCACCTTCAACTTCAACCGGGTCTCGATTGTAGACCTGGGAGCGATGGCAGTCATTATCACCTCGTTGATCAGTCTGCACCACTTTATTTCGTTCTTTCAGGTCTATTGGGGCCGCTTCGCCGACCGTAACCCGATCTTTGGCTATCGCCGGATCCCCTATATCTTCCTCAGTGGGCTTGGTGGCTCGCTCGTCTTCCTCTTTTTGCCCTCAATTGCGATCGGTCTTGGCGAACGGGGCTTTGCCGCGACGTTCGAAGCCTTCGCGCTGCTCGTGCTATTTGGCGTCTTTATGGCGATGAACGGCAGTTCTTCCAATGCTCTGATCGCTGAAGCAACCACCTCCAAAGAACGCGGTGGGGTGGTGGCCTTCATCTGGGCGGCGGTGATTATTAGTGGCATCGTCTCGGCTGGGATCTCGCGGGTGATTATGCCCGTCTATACCCCCGAAGCGATGCAGCAACTCTATAACCTGACCCCGATTGTGGTGATCGTCAGTATCCTGCTTGGGGTTGTGGGTATGGAACGCCGGATTACGCCCCAAGAACACGCCGCCTTCTTGGCAACCCAACCCAAAGAGAGTTCTTCGCCCCTGGGGACGTTCCGCGTCGCCCGAAGCCTGATGGGCACCAATCCGCAAGTACGGGGCTTTTTCTTCTTCGTCCTGCTCGCGATTATGGGTATCTTCTTACAGGATGCCATCCTCGAACCATTTGGTGGTGAGGTGTTTGGCAAGACGCAGGCCGAAACCGCTGCCTATCAGCAGGTCTGGGGAGCCGGGGCCTTGCTCGGCATGTTTAGTATCGGAGTGCTCTCGTCCATCTTTGCGATTTCGAAGAAGCTGATCGCTACCCTCGGTGGCCTCGGTGTCGCAGGTGGCTTGCTGCTGATTTCAGCCTCGGCCTTTACCCACGAGATCGGCCTGATCCACCCAGGGCTGATGCTGATGGGTGTAGGCATCGGCTTCTTCAATGTGGGTGCCCTCTCGATGATGATGGAGATGACCGTCGAAGGCCAGACTGGCTTGTATATGGGGATCTGGGGGATGGCCCAGGGTCTCGGCAATGGCTTCGCGAACATCTTTAGTGGAGCCCTAGTGACCGGTCTGGTTGAGACCAATTTCCTCAGTCACAATATCGGCTATGGCCTGATCTTTGGCTTCGAGGCGATTGTGATGGTGCTGGCGATTGGCATCCTCCGTGGGATCAGTGTCCAGGAGTTCAAGGGCCTGACCCGCCAGGATATTGGCACCGTCTTGGCGATGGAAACTGCGAGCTAAGGCCATGATGTACACCCCCGATCAACTCAGGCGACGTGAGGCTTCACGCTGGACGAAGGTTCAGATCACCCTCGCCCCCATCCAGTTCGTCGCTTTTATCATTAGCTTTGCCCTGGTGATTCGTTACCTGGCGACCGGCGAGGGCTACTGGGCCGCTACGATCAGCATCTGGATCAAGATTGCCCTGATCTGGGCCCTGACAATTACCGGCATGTTGTGGGAGTACGATATGTACGACCATTACTTTATGGCAAAGGAGTTTTTCTGGGAGGATCTCGGCAATCTGATCGCGATCATCACCCACAATCTCTATTTTGTGGCCCAATGGGTCGGGGCCGATAGCCGCACGGTGATGTGGGTGATGGTCTTTGCGTATGTCACCTATCTCTTTAATGCGGCCCAGTTCATCGTCCGTGGTGTCCGTTCGGCCAAACAACGCCGGGCCCTCAAGCAGCAGATGCAGGCCACGGTAAGCCAGTAACTGTGCTGAGCTTCTGCACCCCCGACTCGACTCGCTGCGCCATTGTGGTGCAATCCCAAGCTCGCTAGAAAGCGACGGCCCGTATGCCTATTAAATCACGTGCTGTGGTCATCCCTCGCCGAAACACCGTTGAGTTACGCACCGTTCAGGTGACAGAGCCCCGTACCAATGATGTGTTGGTGCGTACCGCCTACACCTCCATCAGTGCCGGGACTGAGCGGATGCTGCTTGATGGGCGGATGCCCCATCCGGCCCTGCTCTTTCCGGTCGTGCCTGGCTACGAAACGGTCGGTCAGGTCGTCCAGGTTGGCAGCAAGGCTCCTAAGGATCTACTTGGGCAATGGGTCTATGTCGGCGGTGCCCGCTGTTTCCGCGGTGTGAACCCGGCCTGGGGCGGCCAGAGCGAGTTTATTAGCGCTGAGGCCGAACGGGTCGTGCCGCTCGATGGGATCGAGCCATCTACCGGGGTTATTCTGGCCCTGGCCGCGACGGCCCTGCATGGGGTCAATGTGGCCCAGATCCGCCGCAATGACCGGGTGCTGGTCTTGGGGCAAGGCATTGTTGGCCAACTCGCCGCCCGCATCGCCAAGCTCCAGGGTGCTAGCCACGTCGCCGTTGCCGATCGGGTCAGTACCCGCCTCGCCGCAGCTCAGGCCGACCAGGTGATTGATGTGGCCCGCGAATCACTCGATGAGGCCCTGGGCCAGGCCAATATCAATGTCGTGATTGAGGCCACGGGCTCGATGCCGGCCCTCGCCGGGGCGCTCCCCTTGCTCGCCAACCATGGCCGCGTCCTGCTCCTCGGCTACTATGACCATATCAATATCCCTTATGCCCCGGTCTTTATGCGCGAAGCCACGATCCTGGTTGCCCGCGAATGGCAGTTTGGCCCCGATGGCGATCTGCCCCGTGCCCGTGACCTGATCGCGTCCGGTGAACTGAATGTCGAAGGGCTGCTCACCCATCGGGTGCCCCTGGATCGCATTCAGGCCGCCTATCGCCTCGCCTTCGAGGATCCCAGCTGCCTGAAACTGGTCGTCGAGTGGCCTGATGAGGCTTCGGCCTAGCCGAACCCCAGGCTTCTGTTCGGATGGACGGCGTTTACGGGGGAGCACTGCGTTCCCCCCTTTTACCCCAGGGAGCACCGGTGCCTGCACACAGCAAAGCCACAGCCCATCCTAGCGCCCGCATGCTGGCGGTCTACGGCAAGGGCGGCATGGGAAAGTCTTTCTTCACCACCAATCTGGTGAGTAAACTCGCCCTGCTTGGCAATCGGGTCATGCAACTCGGCTGCGATCCCAAACACGATAGCTGCAATGCCCTCTTTGGTGGGGTCAGCCTGCCCACGCTCGGTGATGTCTGGCGCACAATGAAGGAAGCCGGCCACGAGGATGACTTGCAGGCAGAGGATATCATCTTTAAGACGACGATCATGGGCCAGGCAACGGTCTATGGCTGCGAGATCGGCGGGCCGGAAGTTGGGCGCGGTTGCGGCGGGCGTGGCATCACCTTTGGTTTCGATACGCTCGAAAAGTTCGGAATGAGCCAGTGGGCCCTCGATTACGTCGTCATGGACTTTTTGGGCGATGTGGTCTGTGGCGGCTTCGCAACCCCGCTTTCGCGCTCGTTGGCCGAAGAGGTGATCATCCTCTGTGGCAATGACCGCCAGAGCCTCTATGCTGCGAACAATATCGCCAGTGCCGCCAAATATTTTGCCAGTATGGGCGGTCGGACTCGGCTGGTCGGCCTGATCGTCAATCGCGATGATGGCTCGGGGGTCGCCGCCCGCTTCGCCGAACGGGTTGGGCTGCCAGTCCTTGCCACCATCCCGCTTGATCGCACGGTGCGCGAACTCGCTGATGCCTGCAAACTTGCGCTCAGTGAACCACGCTTTGATGCGATCTTTACCCAGTTGGCCCAACAGATTATGACCGGCACCCTGCCCCCCGTGGCAATGAGCGAGGTGCATCCCCTAGAGTACAAAGAGTTTCTGAGTGTCTTTGGGGCTAATGAACCCGACCTTGTGCCCGAAGGGGCCAGTGCCAACGAACTGCTCGGTAGTCGCCAAGTCAAGCTGATTCCCACCTTCGAGTTGGGCTTGGCCTCACAGGTGGCAAGTACCCAGCCCGAGATGGATCCCGTCATGCGTCGGGTGGTCGGGCGGCTGACCAAAGACCTGGGCATGTATGTCACCGAAGCCAACCAGGATCCCAAGAAGGGCATCACCCTGACCGTGGACGGCAATACCACGATCTGTGTCGGTGACGAAAGCGAAATCGAGAGCAAACTGGCTATCCTCGCCGCCCTCCAGAAGTCCGGCGAACCCTATCGGTATGTTGATCTGCGCCGTCCAGCAAGCCCCCTCTATCGCTGACGCTGAACAGGCCAAGGAACCCCACCCATGGAAACCAGAACTCCTTCTAAAGTTGCCCTGACCGAGTATATGTTGGCCCCATGGCACCTGCGCTTGGGCTGGTGGCTTATGGGGCAACTCTGGCGCTTTGGTCAACTCTTTATCATCACCGAGGAGGCTCACCCCGAACAGATCAATCCGCTCTGGCATCGCTGAGATAGTTGCAGTTGCACCTTTTTGCACAAAAAACATCGCTCCTCGCACAAAACGTCATTGCGTTTCGGGTAGATGGGCAGTTTTTGCGGGTCATAATCCTCTGTTCCCACGAACCATGTTGTGGTAGAATAGGGATGGGGAATAATCCCTGACTCACAAAAGATGCGCGAAGTGACAAAACTGTGACGTGTCACGACGGCCGATAGCACTGACAGGAGCAATGGTATGACGTCGCAACTTGGCGAAGCAACCCAGATGATTGGCCCCTTCACCCCGGCTCTGGTCTGCTGGGCGTCGCTCATTATCACGGTGCTCGCCCTCGGACTGACCTTCCTCTGGACGAATGTGACGGCGTTTGCCCGCCGCACCCGGCGCGGTGGTCGTGTGCCAACTGCCGGTTCGGTAGTCGAACGATCTCGCCGTTAATCCGTACTGTACGGCCCGCCGCCATTGCGCGACGAGCTGAATCGGGAGGGTCCAAGGGCAGGGCTTCACCCTCCTCGTGGACCATCCCCTTTTTTTGTTGGCCAGGTTGGGACCCTCCGTTAGCCCTCCAAACTCCCCCAACCTTGGCTCTAGCTAAGAGGCGCGCATGGCAACTGAGAGTCCGAATCTGGCCCCGGCGAACGGCACGGTCACCCCTCCTGCTGCTCCGAACCATCCTTTTCCGTTTGTGGCAATCGTTGGTCAGGCCGAACTTAAGTTGGGCCTGATTCTCTGTGTGATCAACCCAACTATTGGTGGGGTGATGGTCATGGGCCATCGTGGCACTGCGAAGTCTACTGCGGTGCGGGCGCTGGCCGATATGCTGCCACCGATCAAGGCAGTGCAAGGCTGCTCCTATTCGTGTGCCCCTGATAGCGCCGGGCTCTGTCCCCATGTGCGCGAACACTTGGCCCACACCGGCGATGGCAAAATGCCCCGCAAATCACTCGCGATCACGATTCCCGTGCCGGTGGTTGATCTGCCGCTCGGCGCAACCGAAGATCGGGTCTGTGGCACCCTCGATATCGAACGCGCCTTGACCCAGGGCGTGCAAGCCTTTGCCCCTGGGCTGCTTGCGCGGGCCAACCGCGGCTTCCTCTATATTGATGAAGTCAACCTGCTCGAAGATCATCTGGTTGATGTGCTGCTCGATGTGGCCGCCAGTGGCACCAATGTGGTCGAACGCGAGGGCATCAGTGTGCGCCACCCCGCCCGCTTTGTGCTCGTCGGCTCGGGCAATCCCGAAGAGGGCGACCTGCGCCCGCAGTTGCTCGACCGCTTTGGGCTGCACGCTCGCATCACCACCATTACTAGTGTCGACGAGCGGGTCGAAATCGTGAAGCGCCGCCGGGCCTATGATGCCGATCCGGCTGCCTTTTGTGCGGCCTGGGAAAAAGAGACCGCGAAGCTCCAGCGTAAGATCAAAGCAGCCCAGAAACGCCTCCCCGAGGTTGATTTGCCCGATCCGGTGCTCTATAAGATCGCTGAACTCTGTGTAGTCCTCGAAATTGATGGGCACCGGGGCGAATTGACCCTCAGCCGCACCGCGACTGCCCTCGCCGCGCTCGAAGGCCACGAGACGGTACGCCTCGAAGATGTGCGCCGGATTGCCATCCTGGCCCTGCGCCATCGCCTCCGCAAAGATCCGCTCGAAACCCAGGATGATGCGGTGCGCATCGAACGAGCCGTCAATGAGGTGCTGGCCTAAGCGATTTTAGGTTTTGGATTTTGGATTACCATGCTGGGCATGCTGCTGCCGAGCCATATTGGGATGCTCGACGCAGCAACGCTTTTGGTCTACCCTATGGCTAGCTGAGGCCAGCACGCCACGTTCTGACCTCAGCCAGATCTTCCTATGCCTACGCTGCTGCCTTTTTCGGCCCTCGTTGGGCTTGATGCCGCCCGCCAGGCGTTGTTGTTGCTGGCGGTTGATCCCGGTCTAGGAGGCGTCGTTATCGCCGCTGGGGTCGGCACAGGTAAGAGTACCCTCGCCCGTGCCTATGCCCAACTCCTCGGTGAACAGACCTTCGTTGAACTGCCGGTTGGCGTTACCGAAGACCGCTTGCTTGGCGGGCTTGATCTCGAAGCGACCCTCGCCCGGGGCGAACGGGTACACCGTAGTGGGGTGCTCGCCCGCGCCCATGGCGGCCTGCTCTATGCCGATGGGGTCAATCTGCTTGATGATAGCACCGTCAATCATCTACTGGCTGCGGTAGATAGTGGCCTGGTACGGGTTGAGCGCGAGGGCCTGAGTGTGATCGAACCGGCCCGCTTCGCGCTGATTGCCAGTTATGATCCAGCCGAAGGCCCGCCCCGCCGCCATTTGCTTGATCGGGTCGGCCTGATCGTCGCGCCTGTGACCAAGGCCCCGGCAACGGCCCGCGCCGAAGTGATCCGCCGAAACCGCGAAACCGACCGCCAGCGCTTGCTGAACGAGCACCGCCCGGCCAATTCCCGCCGTAAGGCCGTCGCACTACCACCTGAACTCGATCCGGACGATCCCAATGCCAGTTCGTTCGACGACGAGGATGCCTTGCTACAAGCCGTGGTGATGGTCGCTCGCGAAGCCCTACCGACGGTGCAGATCACCGATAGCCAGATCAATCAGTTGATCCAGGCCGCCCTCGCGCTTGGGGTCGAAGGCCACCGCGCCGATGTGTTTGCGACCCGCGCCGCCCTCGCCGCTGCCGCCCTCGCCGGACGCGACAGTGTTGCCGATGAGGATCTGGAACGGGCTGTGCGGTTTGTGCTGCTGCCTCGTGCGACCCGCGCCCCCCAGGTCGAGGCTCCGCCCCCCGAAGTAGAGGAGCCGCCGCCCGAAGAGCCACCACCACCCGAGGAGCGCGAAGAGAACCAGGAAGAGGATCAGGAGGATCAGCCGCCGCCGCCGCCCGAGGAGTTGACGGTCGAGGATCTGATTCTGGCCGCCCTCGAGACTGACATTCCGCCTGATGTGCTCGAAACCCCTTTTACGGTGCGGCGCAGTGGGCGCAGTGGCTCGCGGGGCAGTACCTCGGGCACACGTGGTCGCCATATTCGGTCCATCCCCGGCCAGCCCAGCCAGGGCCGCCTGGATGTGGTGGCGACCCTGCGGGCCGCTGCGCCCTGGCAACCCATGCGCAAAGCCGATGCCGAACGCCGTGGACGCCCGCACGGCCAGCATATCCGGCTCAAGGCCGACGACCTGCATATCAAGAAGTATCGTAGCAAGGCCGGGACACTCTTCTGCTTTGTGGTTGATGCCAGTGGTTCGATGGCTCTGCATCGCATGCGCCAGGCCAAAGGTGCCGTGAATGCCTTGCTCCAGCAAGCCTATGTCCATCGCGACCAGGTCGCACTGCTGGCCTTCCGGGGCGAGCAGGCCGAACTGCTTTTGCCGCCTTCACAAAGTGTCGAACTCGCCAAACGCGCCCTGGATGTGCTACCCACTGGTGGCGGCACACCCCTGGGGTCGGCCCTCCTGGCGGCCTACCAGGTTGCCGAACAGGCCCGCGCCCGAGGCATTCATCGCACAACCCTGGTCTTGATCACCGATGGGCGGCCCAACGTCCCACTGCAACCCGACCCGACCCAGGATAAGCAGACCCGCCTCGATCAGGCCCGCCAGGAAGTCCAGACCCTTAGTGCCCGTTTGCGCAGTGCTGGCATCGGGGCGGTCGTGATTGACACCCAGCGCAGCTATGTCAGCCGGGGCGAGGCCCAACAATTGGCGGCATGGCTCGGCGGGCGTTATGTCTATCTGCCCCAGGGACGCGGCGAACAGATCGCCCAGGCGGTGATTGATGCGAGCAAGGATTCATGATCGTCTATATCGCTTACCCGACCAGCCTGACCCTCCAGTCGGCCAATGCACTCCAGACCTATACGACCCTGCGTGAACTACGTGCCCGTCGCCCCGATACGCTGGCCCTGATCCCTCGTTGGGGCCGCGAGCCGAGCCGCTTTAGCGAGGTCGGGGCGATCCACTTGCCGCGGCCGGCCATCGGCAAGCTCTCGCGGCTCCACAAAAGTACCCTGCTCTACTATCTTGAGCACACCGCCTTCGCGTTTATGACGGCCGCGCTGGTCGCACCACGCCGCCACCAGATCGAGGCCGTTTATGTGCGCCAGATTGTCTGCGCCGCCTGGTGGGCCGGGGTGCTCGGGCCACAACTCGGCATTCCGGTGATCTACGAGGCTCACGACCTCGAGGCTCGCAACCCCTCACGGGCCAAAGAGCCGTGGGCAGTCGGGCTGCTCCATCTGCTTGATCGCGTGGCGCTGGGTCGTTCGGCGGCGGTCGTTTCGTTGACCGAAGCCTTCCGCGAATTGTTGGCCGAACTGGACTGGCGCAACCCCAACGAGGTCTTTGTAGTGCCCGATGCCTATGACGAGCAGCTATTTGCGCCCCGTGAGCGCAACACGGCTCGGCTGCACCTGAAACTACCCGCTGACGTGCCGATCATCGCCTATGCCGGTATGACCTTCGCGCATCGTTGGCTCGATGGCCTGATTGCCGCTGCCGCCACCCTGCGTGCCCAGGTTCCCGACCTGAGCCTGGTCTTATTGGGGGGCCGCGAGCCCGAACGGGAAGCGCTACGCGCCCAGGCCCAAAGCCACGGCTTCGTCATCGCCGACGGCAGCGCCCCCATGCCTCCTGGCGCGATCCTGCTGCTGCCCCCTAAACCACAGGCCGACGTGGTAGACTATCTGGCGGCAGCTGATGTGCTCGCTATTCCTGATACCGTTACCGATGTCACGGCCTCGCCGCTCAAACTGTTCGAGTACCTGGCCCTGGGGACCCCGCTCGTCTTGCCGAGCATGGCTTCGTTGCACGAGATTGTGCCGGCAGGGCTGGCCCATCCGTTTGCGCGGCGTGATCTGGCCGGGTTGACGGCGGCCCTAAGCAATGCGCTCCGCGACCGCGACCCGGGACGGGCCGCCGCACGGCGCAGCCTAGCCGCCGAACACACCTATGGACAACGCGCCGAACGCATCCTGGAAGTGGTGACGCAGGTACAGGGCTAATCCGCCACCCGCCAGAGGCAGATCCGCCCATCGTGGGTACCTGTTGCCAGGATCGTGCCATCAGGGCTGTAACAGAGTCCCGCGATGCCAGCGCGGTGATCGAGCAGAGCCGGCATCTGGCTCCCCAGGCGCACATCCCACAGCCGGGCGGTGCGATCTTCGCTCCCGGTCGCGATGATCGGGGCCTGAGGGCTAAAGGCCAGACAGTGAACCGGCCCGTTGTGCCCACTCAAGACCTCAATTGGCTTCTGGTCACTCATACGCCAGATATGCACACTGTTATTGCAACTGGCAGCCAGATACTCGCCATCGGCACTAAAGCCCACCGCCAAAATAAAGGTCGGCAGACTCCCAAGTGGCTCAAGGGCCTGGTAATCGCTTATCCGCCAGAGGTAGACCGCACCATCATAGCCACCCGCTGCCAAAAGCGTGCCATCAGGGCTGAAGCAGAGGTTATGCACAAACGAGCAGGGCAACTGGTCGAGCACCTTCACCTGGTCAGCCTCGACCCGGCACAGCGTAACACTATTGCCCCAACCACCGACCGCCAACAGTTCCCCGGACGGATGGAAGGCCAGGCTCTCGATCGGGCAACCTGGCAAGCGTAACTGGCGCACAAAAGCCCCATCGCTGACCTGCCAGAGTCGCACCGTCTCATCATCGCTCCCCGAGGCAAGCAGGCCACCTTTGGGCGCAAAGCGCACACTACGCACCCCACTAAAATGGCCGCGCAAGGTTGCCAGGTGGCTATAATCACTCATGCGCCACATCCCCACCGTATGATCCTCATAGCCTGCCGCCAAGAGTTCGCCACTCGGACTAAAGGCGAGCGAACGAATGGGGCTGCCGGTCGTCAACATGCGCAGCAGCGTCCCAACTGGCGTACTCGAGACCACCGGGGTATGCATACTCGGAGTCACCGAGGCAGGGACAGCACTCGGTGGTGGGGCAGTAACGGGAGGCGGCGCCGGGGGCGGCGGGGCGGGCACAGGTTCAGGGGCGGCCACCCCTGGATGCGGTCGGGGCTGCGACATGCCTCGCGCTCGCGCCAATTCGGCCCGCATCGCCTGGGCCGAGGCCGGACGCTCATCAAGCATCACCTGTAATGCATGCTCAAAGACGGCGGCGATTGGCATTGGTACATGGTTCACCAGGCTAGTGATTGGGCGCAACGGATCGGGGTGTTGATGCACCAATTTCGCCATCCGGGTCATCGCATCAGCCGGCAGCGTCGCGGTCAGCAAATGGTAAATCGTAGCCCCCAACGAATAGAGGTCACTGCGGGGATCGGGTTCACTATCACGCATCTGCTCAATCGGGGCATAGGGTGGTGTAAACCCATAGACCTTGCGCTGATCAACATCGGTTGGCGCACTCGGGTCAACCATCACAGTCATGCCCCCCCGCGCCAGCCCAAAATCAAGCAGCACAATATCGTAGGTCTGGGTCAGTTTCAGGTTCTTGGGCTTAATATCACGGTGGATCACAGGTGAAGGGCGGGTATGCAGATAGTGCAAGGCATCGAGCAACTGATCGGCCCAGCGCAAAATCATAGGCATGGCCTGGGCCGTCGCAAAACGGGTGCCCAAACGGGCCAACTGATTCCCCAGATCCTCACCGTGGATAAACTCCATCACCAGAAACTGGCCCGGCCCCTCAATAAAATGATCAATCACCCGGGGCAGGGCCTGATGGCGCAGCCGAGCCAAAATCTGGGCTTCGTGCTCGAAAGCCCGCCGGTAGACCTCATCATTAAACAAGGTCTCTTTCAAGGCCACATCGGTGCGGAGGCGCAGATCGCGGGCGCGGTAGACCGAACCCATGCCGCCCTTCCCAATCGGGGCGATAATCTTATAACGATCCTGGAGAATAGCCCCCGACTCTAACATGGCACTCTATCCTTCAGCCACGTACCGTAGCGCAGGCCGTGCTCGGTTGATGGTACGCTTCTTCTTAGTATACCCGCGAAGTCAGTGCATGCAATTACCAGAAGGGCTTGCCGCTACTAGGATTCATCGCAACATGCATGTAAAGTGTTCTATACAACCGTAATCCGAAAGGCGTATAATACCATAGAGGAATGGCCCTACTCGAAGGGCTGGTAATGGTGCTACCGGGCTTGAGGCAAGCATGGCCACGACAATCTCATCGGAGCACACGACCGGCACGCTGTCATCGCAACAGCAATTACGGCTACGCCTCTTAGATGTCTATGACGGGATGTGTGCCATTACCGGCTGCCCCGTCAATGAGGTACTCGAGGCCGTGTTGATTGATGCAACCCTGACGGCCGAACCAGCCAATGCGCTCCTATTGCGGGCAGATCTGGCTCGGCTGTTTACGGCTGGGTTGCTGGCAATTGATGTGATTGATCTCCAGATCTGTCTGGCCCCCAGTTTGCTCGCCACGACCTATCAGGAATTTGCCAGCACCCAATTGCGCCAACCGAGCGATCCCAGTATACGACCCCGACGGCGAGCCCTGGCCGAGCACTACCGGCGCTTTGCGCTGCTCCATGCTGATGGCAGTCGCACCATGGCGGAATTAACGGACGAACCCGGCCCGCCCCCGCCCCCTGCACCTGAACTGATGGTCGGCCTGCCCCCCGAACCACCACCCGAGATGCCACCGCCCCTCGCCGAACCACCGCGTCTGGTGATCGCCCATACGCTCCAGGTCAAAAGTCTGGTGAACGGGGTCGCCTTTAGCCCCGATGGCACCTTGCTCGCCACGGGATCGTGGGATGGCATGGGCCGCATCTGGCGGCGCAGTGATGGTTGTCTGATCCAGACCTTGCATGGCGATCTGGGCGAGATCAATGCAATCAGTTTTAGCCCCAATGGGCAATTGATCGCCGCTGCGGGCCGCAACCATGTCATTCAGATCTGGCGGGTCAGTGATGGGCAAGCCGTGCTGAATTTACGGGGCGGTGATGGACATCGCGGGGCCGTCTTTGGGCTGGCCTTTAGCCCCGATGGGGGCAGTATCGTCAGTGGGAGTTGGGATCGCACTGTGAAGGTCTGGCGGGTCAGTGATGGGGGCTTGTACCATACCCTGAGTGAACATCGTGGAGCCGTCAACTGTGTTGCGATCAGCCCCACCGGCAAGTTGATTGCCAGTGGCAGCCACGACCGCCTGGTTCGGCTGTGGCGCGTCCGCGATGGCGCGTTGCTCCAGACTCTCGAAGGGCACGATGATGCGGTCTTTAGTGTTGCCTTTAGTCCCGATGGTACCCTACTTGCGAGTGCGGGCACCGATCAGTCGGTGCGGGTCTGGCGGGTCGCCGATGGTACGCTGCGCTATGCCAAATCAGTGCAGCGTGGGGCGATCTTTAGTCTGGCCTTTAGCCCCGATGGGAGCTTGCTTGCCAGTGGTGACTATGGCCGCGCCGTGCGGCTCTGGCGCACCCAGGATGGCACGCCCCTCCTGGCTGGGGTCGGCCATGGCGAAGGGGTCACCGCCGTGGCCTTTAGCCCCGATGGCAGCACTCTGCTCAGTGGGAGCTTTGATGCCACCGCACGCCTGTGGACTATTGCGACCAAAGGGTAAGTGGTATAATTCCTGTCCGCACTGGCATAGAGAGGGCATACCACCATGAGCGCAAGCTCCGCAGTCGTTGATCATCTACGCAAAGTTGAACTCTTTAATGGCCTGAGTGACGAAGAGTTGCTTCAGGTCGCAGCAACCTGCCGTGCCCGCCGCTATGCCGTTGGTGCCGTGATCTTCAAAGAGGGTGATGACGGTGATGAGTTGATGATCATTCTACACGGCTGTGTGCGGGTTTCGATCAATACGCGCCAGCCTGGCGGCACCGTCTCGGCCAGTACGATCAATATGCTCTATGTCGGCCAAAGTTTTGGCGAAATGGTCTTGCTAGGGGGCGCGACCCGCTCGGCAACGGTTTCTTGCGTCGAAGCCTGCACCCTGCTGGCAATGGCCGAACGCGATTTTGCAGGGGTCTGCGAACGCAATCCTCGCATTGGCTACCGGGTGATGCGCAATATGGCCTCGGATCTGGCCTATAAACTTCGCTCGTCCAATCTGCTTTTGCGGGGCAATATCCGCTGGCAACAAGGCGAGTTGGGGCGCTAACATGTAGCGAGATCATGCAACAGATTCTGCTGGTTGAAGATGATGCCGCAATTGCCCATGCGGTGCGCGAACGGCTTGAGGCTGAAGGGTTACTTGTACAGGTAGCCAAGAGTGGCGAGGCGGCATGGCAGCAACTTGCCCAGCACCAGCCCGATCTGCTCCTGCTTGATCTTGGGCTGCCGGGTATGGATGGCTTCGAACTGCTGCGGCGGCTCCGCAGTAGTGGCAATGAAACCCCGGTAGTGATTATGAGTGCGCGTGGTGATGAGATTGACCGCGTGGTGGGCCTGGAACTTGGGGCCGACGACTATCTAGTCAAACCGGTTTCGCTGCGCGAGTTGGCGGCCCGCGTGCGTGCCCTGCTGCGTCGCAGCACCGAGGTTGCCACGCTACGAGCCCAGCTAGCGGCTCGCAATCCCACTGCATCCCATGATCCCTTGCAGATCGATCACGAACAGCGCCAGGCCCGCTTAGGCGACCAACCCTTGCGTTTGCGCCCCCGCGAGTTTGCGCTCCTCGCTCTGCTGGCGCGCCATCCTGGCCAGGTCTTTAGCCGTGAAGCGCTGCTGCGCCAGGTCTGGGGCCAAGCTGAACACCTTGATCTGCGCACCGTTGATGTGCATATCCGCCGCCTGCGGGCTCAGTTGGCTACGATTGACCCGACCGCCGCTGCACGCCTCCAGACCGAATGGAGCGTCGGCTATCGGCTCGCCCCGGCGGCGAGCACGGACGCATCATGAACCACCCACCCTACCCTGCCGTGCTCTTCGATCTCGATGGCACCCTCACCGACCCCTATCAGGGGATTACCCGCAGTTTTATCCACACCTTGACCAGGCTAGAGCGTCCGCTCCCTGATGAGGCGACCCTGCGCAGTTGGATCGGGCCGCCACTCGGAGCAACGTTGCAGGCCTATTTAGGTGATGCCGCGCTGGCCGAACAGGCCGTCCAGATCTATCGTCAGCGCTACCGCACCCTAGGCATGTACGAAAACCAGGTCTATCCTGGCATTCCCGAGCTGTTGAACGAGTTGCAGGCCGCTGAAGTACGCATGGTGGTGGCAACCTCGAAGTTGATTGGCCCTGCCGAAGGCATCATCGAACACTTTGGCCTGGCCGGCTTCTTTAGTGGCATTGTTGGCGCAACCCCCGATAATCGGATCAGTGCCAAACGCGATGTCATTGCGGCCGCGCTTGACTTGCTGCCTGCGCATGAACGGACTGCCAGCATTATGGTTGGCGATACGGCCTATGATATTGAAGGAGCGCATGCCAATAACCTACCGTGCCTGGCCGTAAGTTATGGCTATGGCACGCTCGCCTCGCTCGAACAAGCCGCCCCGAAGGCCATCGCCCATAGTGTCGCCGAGTTACGGGCCATGTTGCTGGGAGCGTAGGCGACCCGTTCCCTTCCCCTGGAGGGTTTGGTGGGGGGGGGGGGGGGCGGCCCCCCCCCCCCCCCCACAAAATCCAGGCGCGGCGCATTCGCACCCACCCCCCCCCCCCGCCGGGCCCGCCGGGGGGTCCAAAATGTAATTTGCAGACTAAACACAGTGC
>JBLWKA010000034.1:31674-41049 GCA_048381555.1 Oscillochloridaceae bacterium umkhey_bin13 | reverse complement strand
TCCAAACCCTAGCCGCCACCGCCGCCAAACTTGGTGTGGGGTTCTTTCACTATCTCCACGACCGGATCGTCACGCCGGAGACCACGCCCACCTTAGCTGAACGCCTGGCCCAGCGGGCGGGTGTTGCCGTGCCATCGGCAGCCTGATCCATCGCTTTTGGAGAGGATACTTATTCAGCCATATTCACTCGCTCAAGCGGCAGCCTAACAACCGCGTGCAGCACGACGCCGCTGGCGCGTCCCTAACCTGGGTGCGACTTTTTAAGGCCACCTCGTGCCGGCGCTCGTCTCGATCACCACGCCCGCCAGCGGCGCGCCTGAAATGGACGGATTGTAAGTGGCCCAAGCCAGTAGATGCCCAATTGACGCCCACCGACGAGCAGCGGCGCACTCCACGCATCACGCACCGCTGGCGGTGGGTCTGGCAGCAGTTGGAGGTGCGCCCACGCCACACCCAGGCGCTCCGGCAGCGCTTCGGTGAGCAGGGCCACCACCTCGTCGTGGCGCACCACTCGCCCGAGTTGCTCCTGCGCGGCGGTGAGGTCCTGCTGAAAGCTGAGCCGCTCGGGGTAGAACGCACGGGTGATCAGCCGATTGGCCTGACGCTGGAGCCAAGGGAAGGCCGAGGCCGCCCCAAGTACCGCGAGCACGGTAATCAGTTGCGACGATGCGGGGATGAGGTTGGGCAGCAGCGCCGTCAGCGTCAACGTCAAGCCGAAGTACAGTGCGAGCAACCCGCCTGAGGTGAGCGCGTAGCCAAGGCAACCATCTTGCGACTCTTTCGCCTGTTCACCTGCGTCAGTGCGAGCAACCCGCCTGAGGTGAGCGCGTAGCCAAGGGTGCGCTGGAGCGCCACATCAATGCGCAGCAGATCCTGGCGCAGCAGTGCGGCGAAGCCGGCGACAGGGAAGCAGACCAGGAGGGCGATCTGCAGCGCTGTGGGGAGGGTTCCACCGAGCAGGCGCAGTGCCGGCAGCGCCAACACCGGAAGCAGTGCCAGCACCAGGCCAGCGAAGAGCAGCCGGGCCTGCGCGAGTTGCTGACGTTGTTCGGGGCGCGGATCAATGAAATACCTACCCCCAAAAGACCCCCCCGGCCCCCCTCTCCCTCAGGGGGAGAGGGGGGGTTGCCGAATAGCGCATCCTGCTATAGATGATATCGCCAACCGACAAGCCAGATTGTGACCCATCGCCAGGGCCAGCAGGTCGTCGCGCCATGGCTACGCTCCGCGCAGGCGGCTATGCTGCGCGATCACCGCCACGGCCCGCGCCACCCCGTCCTCGGCGCGAATGCGCAGCCCCAGATCGGCGGCCCGTGACCGCATCGTTAGGTCGGTGGTAGCGACCCGGATCGCCTCGGCCAGGGCCTCAACGGAGAGTTGACGCCGGGCGATGGGTCGCGGCCCCACGCCCAGTTCGTACACCCGACTAGCCCAGAATGGCTGGTCACCGAAGAACGGTGTGACAATGGAAGGGACGCCGGCCGCGAGTCCCGCCGCGGTGGTGCCCACACCGCCGTGGTGAACGACCGCAGCCATTTGCGGGAAGAGCCAATGGTGGGGGACTGCGCCGGTCAGGTGATGTGGATCGCGTCGGCCCAATCGCTGGGGCGAGGCAGGGTATGGGCGCTGTAGCCATAAAGGATGGGCGTTGCGTTGCGTAGTCGCCCGAACGGCCCCCAGAAGGGTGCCGGAGGCAAGCCCAGCACCTGGGTGCGGGCACGGGCGTCGGCCGAGCGGAACATCTGCCAGAGCATCTGCTCAGCGACCCGGTGCGAAAGGGCGTTGGTCCACCTCGCTAGGGGGGTGCGCGGCAGGGGCGGAGCCAGCACGCTCGCGAACGCACGGGTGGGCGTGAAGGGCACAAGATGGGCCTGCACAAGCGGTACGCCGAGCTTTTCGGCCAGCGCGTAGGCGATGAACAACCCGCCGATCCCGGCAATAATCAGGTCGGCATCCTGGGCGGTAGCGAGGCCGTGGGCAGCAGCGGTGTGGGCCTGCTCCTCGGCGATGCGGGCCTGCTCGGCAAAAACCTTGCGCGTGCGGCCCTGCTCAATCAGGTGCTGCAACTCCTGAGCGATGGCTTCGTAGTTGCTGCCGACGGCGACGAACTCCAGGCCATGGCTTTGCACCAGGTCGCTAAAATCCGCTGCGGCAAGCAGGCAGACATGGTGACCGGCGGCGCGCAAGCCGACGCCAAGCGCCACATAGGGCTGGACATCGCCCCGGCTGCCGAGGGCGAAGATGACGATCTTCATGATCGTGGGTACCTTTCTTTTGCTCCGTGGCTCATCAATCCGCGTGCAAGCGTTGCCGCAACAGGATGCCCAGATTCGTATAGATGACCCCGCCATCAAAAATCTTCACCGGGAGCATGCTCGCGCCAACGAGGAAGCCGTGTTGCGCCGCAGCGATCATCAGGAGGTGCCTGGCGGTCGAACGGGTGGCGGTGTACCAGAGCATCCCGGCGGTGAGGCCCCACGCGACCCGCTGTTCGCGGCGGAACAGCGCAACGACCCTGCCGCATCAGCCGATGCGCGATGAGCCTTGATGCTGCCCTGCGGCGCAATCCAACATCCAACATCGAAAACTCAACATGGTATGGCGAGCGTCCTCGCTTGGTCTTGTTATGGGCAACCGCTGTGCCGTTTGACGGGCTTGCACTTGGCTTCTGGCCGGAACTCTACGCTCAGGAAGGCATCGCCCGCTCGATCCTCGCGGCCCTGCTGCTATGGGCGTTTCCCTGAATCGTCATGGCAGCCCTGACGGTCGCAGCAGTTGCCAAGACCAAGCCGTGAACCACCAACCTGGACATACGCTCTGACCGCTCCCAGCGCGGGTATCGAGGGGACGTGCCAACAGACGCATCGATGCGCAGCTACGTAGACTGCGCAGGTGCGTCTGTTGGCATACTCATTGCAAGTATCGTTCAGCAGATTACGGGCAAGAATGCCGTGATCGCTAGCACGCCCTGAACCCTAGAGCGCATATGCATCTCTAAGTCCGCGTAGAGGAGTGTATACATGACGGTAGATACCCGTAGCTCGGTCTCACCGCAGATGTCGATAAGGAGCGCCCAATCTACGCGGCGATCTTTGTATTTGTGGGCCAGGGCGTGCTCGGTGTGCTCTGGGGCTGGACGATCGCGACGACGGTCACGACTGGGCTCGGGGCTTGGCCTTGGAATGGTCTGAAGGTTCTGGCTGTGTTGAGTGCGGCCTGTTGGACGCTGGGATTCTACCCGCTGACCGGTGTCTATCAGATTAACGCCGACAGTCAGCGTGGCATGCGAACCCTGTCGGTCGCACTCGGGATGACTGGCTCCTTTGTCTTTGCTACTGCGCCAGCACATTCAACCCCTCACCCACGACCTCACCGATGCCCCGCCCCGTTGCGCGCCCCGGCGCGTAGAGTTCCGCATCATCGGCCTGCCCCGTCTTATGATCCTCGCCGCCAACAATGAGTACGTCGTACTCCTTTGCGGCCTGCGTGCGGACATAGTGATAGGGGTCAGCCGTATCGAAGGCCAAGAAGTTTGGCAGGCTGTCTTTGGGAATGCGCAGTAGGAGGATATCTTCGGGCGGCGCATTTTCGTGTTTACGATCCGAGCGACGTTCGCTTCTGATGCGACGCAGGGTTACTGCGTCGCATCAGAAAACAAATCCTCTACTAACGGTCTAGAGCCATTCCTCGCGGGGCTTGCAGATGAAAGTGCAGACCGAGTCACCCTTAGCGACACAGGTCGTCTCACGGCAAAGCAGATTCAGCCCAAAGATTTCGCTGCAGTAGCCCGCAGTGGTGGGCCCTGGCCTGGGCGCTGCTGCTGCTACTGGCCGGGGCTGCGCTGAGTGCAGTCGGCCCGTATCTGCTCGGGCGGGTGATTGATGGCCCGCTGACCACAGGCGATCAACGGGAACTCTGGCTATTGGCGGCGCTCTATGCCGGAGTGATGTTGCTCCTATTTGTTATCCAGTTTGGGCAGACCGTTTTGCTCCAGTGGGCTGGTCAGCGGGCGCTGGCTGATCTGCGCGTGCGCCTGTTCGGCCATATGCTCGGTCAGGGCCAAGGGTTTTTTGATCGCCGATCAGTTGGCAGTCTGGTGGCGAATATCACCGCCGACATTGACGCCCTGAATGCGCTGCTTTCGAGCAGCGTCGTGACGATTGTGAGCGAGAGCGCGACCCTGATTGTGATCATCGGGGTGATCGAACAGGGGCGCGTCGTCGAAACCGGCGATCACGCTACGCTCCTGGCGTGTGGTGGGCACTATGCGCGCCTGCATCGTCATCAACACATTGGCGAGCCGCCCTCGTCCTGAACCGGTTTCGATGCGCTCACCCAACCAATGCTCGCCCCGCTGCTGCTCCTGCACACCGGTCATACCACGCCTGCGATCACAATCAGGACGCGATCGTGTGTCACGTCAGAAGGCCAAATAACGCCACGGTACCATCCGCTCGGTGGCGCAGCGCGACCACGACCAGAATGGCATTCTTGCACCCGCCACACCCGCCGATGGGGTGGGTGCGACCGAGGCCGACGATGGGGTGGGCTAAGCGGGTTGCTTCCAGGCGGAGGTTTGATCAGGGCGTGCAGTGGGCGGGGCGCAAAGAAGCGTTGCGGGTGCTGCGGGTGGCGGGGGTGTCATGGATGAACATCCACCCCAATCCTTGCTGTTCCAGCGCTTCGCTCGCACGCCCGAGGCAGCCAGGCACGGCGCAGCGGGCCTGGGCCTCGGACTGTACCTCTCCAAGGGAATTATGGATCTGCACCAAGGCCACATTGATGTGCAGAGCATCGAAGGGGCAGGCTGTACCGTAACCCTGCTCCTCCCTCGGCTTCCGCCATTCGCGGCCCAATCCGGCAGGGAGGAGCAATCCTTGTCTGCGGCTGACGAGTAACCGGTAGACGTAGTGCCGACTTCAGTTCGTGTGGAGCCAGCCGCGCTCGAGGGCATACCGCACCAGTGCCGAGCGACTGGTCAGCCCGAGTTTCTCCAGCGCACGGGCCCGGTAGGTCTCCACCGTCTTCACGCTCAGGCTGAGCTGGGTGGCGATCTCTTTGTTGCTGTAGCCCTGCACCACCCGCTGCACCACCTCGCGCTCGCGCTCGCTCAGTTCGGCACCCAGCAGATCGGTGGCCGCTGCGGGCCGACGCACATAGCGCCCCACCACATGCTCGGCGAGCGACGGCTCGAG
The DNA here is from genome assembly GCA_048381555.1 of Oscillochloridaceae bacterium umkhey_bin13. Lineage (GTDB taxonomy): Bacteria > Chloroflexota > Chloroflexia > Chloroflexales > Chloroflexaceae > Viridilinea. Next base: position 35,854 of record JBLWKA010000034.1, on the reverse strand, counting down.
ATAGAGCCCGCCCGCCGCGACAATGCGGATGGCCTGGATCAGCGCGTTGGCCGCAGTGTGCTTGAGGATGTAACCGGCCGCGCCGACTGCAAGCATCTGCCGCAGGTAACTCGTATCGTCATGCACGCTCAACACCAGCACTTTGATCGCGGGGCATAGCTGCTTGAGCCGCTCGGTGGTCTGGATGCCGTTCAGTCCCGGCATCGAGATGTCCATAATCACCACGTCCGGTCGACCGTCCTGGATCTGCTGGAGAGCGGCCTCACCATCGCTGGCCTCGCCGATCACGGCCATATCGGACTGGGCGGCGATCAGCGTCTTCAGCCCCTCGCGCACCACCATATGGTCATCGGCCAGAAATACCTTGATTGAACCCATCGGAGTGTCCCTCCTACGCGCCATCCAGCGGAAGGCGGGCGAAAATCGTGGTGCCGCTGCCCGGCGCCGACTCGACCGTCAGCGTACCATTGAGCAAGGCGACCCGTTCCTGCATCCCGAGCAGCCCCAGTCGCGGCTGATCGTCCGTCCCGTCGGCTCTGACCGGCACGCTGAAGCCGCTCCCATCGTCCTCGATGATCAGCCGCACCTCGTTTGTGCTGCGCTCGATGATCACGCTTACCTCAGAGGCGTGGGCATGCTTGAGCACATTGGTCAGCGCCTCTTGCACCAGTCGGTAGATGGTCGTCTCCACCGCCAGCGGTAGGCGTTCCTCATCGAGCCCACGTGTGTGCAAATCCACGCCGACGTTGGCCCGCGCCGACCACTGCTCGACATAGTTGCTCAGGGCCAAGACCAGCCCCAGGTCGTCCAGCACCGAGGGGCGTAGCCGCACCACCATGTCGCGCACCTCGCGACCGATATCCACGGCCACCGCCTGGAGCTGGGCAATCCGTTCGACGCTCTGGTCACCCACCGGGACACGGTCATGCAGCACCTTGAGGCCCAGGATCAGGCCGGTGAGATCCTGAGCAAGCTGGTCGTGGAGCTCGCGGGCGAGGTGGCGGCGCTCCTCCTCCTGAGCCGTCACGAGTTGCTGGATCAGCTGTTGTCGGGCCTGCTCGCTCTGCATTCGCTCTGCCACCTGAGTCTGCAGCGCCACGTTCGCCACCGCCAGTTCGGCGGTGCGCTCGGCCACCCGTCGCTCCAGTTCATCGTGGGCACCCTGGAGCACCAACTCGGCCTGCTTGAGCGTGGTGATGTCGGCGAAGGTCAGCACCACCCCGTCCACCGCACCGACGAGGGTCCGGTACGGCCGGATCTGCACGCTCCACCAGCGGTTCTGCTCGGGTCGCCGAACGACCAACTCGGCAGGGATGTGGCTCTGGATGACCTGGCCGATCTGCTGTGGCAGGTCGCCGATACTGAAGCGGGCCTGGAAATCGCTGATCGGTCGGCCGACGTCGGAGTCGATCAGCGCGAACAACTCGGTGGCGTGGGGGGTGAAACGGGCGATGCGCCCGTCGCCGTGCAGAAAGATCACCGGGATCTGGGCGCTGGCAAAGAGGTTGGCAAGGTCGGCGTTGGCCCGGTCAAGCTCCTCGATCTTCCGGCTGAGCTCAGCATTGACGGTCTGGAGCTCCTCATTGATCGACTGGATCTCCTCCTTGGAGGTCTGGAGCTCCTCGTTGGCGGCCTGCAACTCCTCGTTGAGCGAGCGCAGTTCCTCGTTGGCCGCCATCATATCGAGATTGGCCTCTTTGAGCTCGCCGATCGTCGCCTCCAGGTTTTCGCGCATGCGCTGGAGCTCATCAATTAGTGCTTCCGTCCCTGTAGAGGGGGCCTCGCCCGGGTGGGCGAGTAGGGACAGCGGCACGGGTGGGCCGAGCGTCTGGAGCACAACCAGCAGCATGGTGGCGGGCGCTGGTTCGCCGAGGGGCTGGACCGTCAGGGTGAGGCGTTGGGCACCTTCGGCGGTGTGGAGCAGCAGATCCTCGCGCACCACCCGCGTCTGTTCTTGGCTGGCGACGCGCATCGCGGCGCGCAGGGGCAACTGCAGGTCGGAATGGATAAGGGCGAGCAAGTTGGTCGTGGGGATGCCTCCCGGAACCACCAGGTAGGGGTAGGTACGCCCGCTGAGGTACGCAATTGTGCCCTGTTCGTCAATTGCCACTGCGGTCGGGGCGTAGTCGCGGAGCAGAATGCGCTCAAGGGTGTCACTGATCGCGAGGCCCCGTGTCGGCAGCGCTCGCCCACCAGCACCGTCCCCGCGCACGGTCTGCCGCCCTCGATCAATCCACGGCAGGTTCACCTGGGGCCGCACCAGCCGCTCCCTGCGCTGATAGATGCGGTTTGACGCGTCAACTGCCCGGAACAGCTCGGGCGTATCGCCGCCGCTCATCGCGCTTTCGGCCGAGCCGAGGAAGAGGAAGCCGCCCGGGGCCAGGGCATAGTGGAAGACGGGGAGCATCTGACGCTGCAGCTCGATGTCAAAGTAGATCAGCAGGTTACGGCAGGCGATCAGATCCATCCGGCCGAATGGCGGGTCACTGATCAGGTTGTGCGCCGAGAACAGGCAGCGCTCGCGGAGCGGCTTGATCACCTGGTAGCCCTGGCCGTCGGGTATAAAAAAGCGGGCCAGCCGCTCCGGCGTGAGCTGGGCAGTGATGCTTGCGTCGTAGTGGCCCCGGCGCGCCACAGCGAGGGCGGCCTCGTCAATGTCGGTCGCGAAGATCTGTACCGGCAGCGAGGTGTCGAGTTTCGCCAGCAGTTCGTGCAGCAGGATCGCGATCGAGTAGGCCTCCTCGCCGGTGGCGCAGCCCGGTACCCACACGCGCAGGGGCGTGGTAGCGTCACGGCCACGCGGCAGGTTGAGCAGGGCCACTGCCGCCAGGGACTCGAAGGCTGCGGGGTTGCGGAAGAACTCTGTCACGCTGATCAGCAGATCCTGGAAAAGCCGCTCCAGCTCGTCGCGGTTCTGTTGGAGCTGGTCACGGTATGCCTCAAGGCTGTTGAGGTGAAGGAGCTGCATCCGCCGCTCGATCCGGCGCTGCAGGGTGGTGGGCTTGTAGCGACTGAAGTCGTGGCCGCTGCTCTGCTGTAGCAACGCGGTGATGGCACGCAGCGTATCGGCACCCCGCGCTTGCCCCGCGCCAAGTGAGCCCGGCCCAGCGTGGCCGGCCCGTGCGATCAGGAGGGCTGGCATCGCGGCAACCTCGAGTACGTGATCGGCAACCCCCCGGGCGATCGTCTGCTCGGGCATCCCCGGCGAACCAGCCGAGGCCGGGGTCTGGGCGAGCGTGAGCCCTCCTACGGCCTGGATGGCGGCGAGGCCCTTGGTGCCGTCGGCGCCCGTGCCGGAGAGCACGATGCCCGTGGCCCGCGCCCCCTGATCCTGGGCAAGCGAGCGGAAGAAGTGGTCGATTGGGAGGCGCTGGCCGTGGGCCTCGGTGGGGGGTTCGAGGCCCAACACGCCACCGCTGATCGTCAGGGCGGTGTTGGGCGGGATGAGGTAGACGTGGTTCGGCGCGACCGGGGTCTGGTCAACGACCGCGTACACGGGCATGGCCGTGTGGCTGGCAAGGAGTTCGGGCAAGAGACTGGGCTGCTGCGGGTCGAGGTGCTGAACGAACACGAAGGCCAGACCGGTGTCGGGCGGCAGATGGCGTAGGAAGTCGGTAAAGGCCGCCAGGCCCCCGGCTGATGCGCCGACCCCCACAACTGCAGGACGCTGTTCCTGCTCCGGCTGGGGCAGCAGAGCAGTGGGCGAAGCGGGCGTCTGCGTAGATTGTTCATCGCTCATCACAGCCCTCCAAAGCGTGTCCAGACGCTCCTGGGCGCGCATGCTATTGTAGCACGATGAACGGCACTAGCCAGGGCTGATGCAACGAAACTCCAGGTTTTGGTGCGACAGCGACCAAGCGTCGGAGGGCGCTACGCTGCGCTCTGAGGGGAAAACCCTGACGCTGTAAGGCTATCGGCCCTGCGGGGCGTTGGTATTCACGAACAATGTCAGGGAAAGCGTGCTTTGTGTTTGTTGGCTGACCCTGCTTCTTTGTTTGTTGCCCCCGTGCTAGATTGAGGGTACCGTGGCTGCAGTGATCCAGTGATGCGCAGATATCGTACCTGATGACGTTCGTCAGCTTGTTTGTCGGCAACCGCCGCAACCCGGTGCAGATCAACCGAACGACGCTTGGGTTGGGCTTTCTGCTGCACACCACAAGCTTCATCGTCGGCGGTTCGC
>JBLWKA010000034.1:0-31574 GCA_048381555.1 Oscillochloridaceae bacterium umkhey_bin13 | reverse complement strand
ATATCGTACCTGATGACGTTCGTCAGCTTGTTTGTCGGCAACCGCCGCAACCCGGTGCAGATCAACCGAACGACGCTTGGGTTGGGCTTTCTGCTGCACACCACAAGCTTCATCGTCGGCGGTTCGCTGCTTGTGGCCATCGCCTCGCTCATCCGAGGGAAGAGCAGTACCGCCATCTCGGAGGAGGATATTAGCAGCGGGCGACTTGGGCGCTCAGTTTTGCAGATGGGTGGCATGGGGGCGCTAGGCTCCATGGTGCCCTTCACCCTGGCACTCGGGAGCCTCAAGGTTGCGCACCGGATCACCGGCGAGCCAGCCTTTGACGAGGCGGAGGCGCAACATTGGCCGCTCACGCTGGGCACGATGGCAACAGCAAGCGGCCTGCTCGCACTGGCCGTCAGCCAGATTACGGCATGGGTGGCTCAGGATGCACAGAGTTGAGCGCGTTGCGATCCTCATGATAGCGAACGTATGTATGCATATTTAAGGATGAACACATGCAAAAACAGACTACACAGACCGCCTCAATCTGGCACGATGGTGTCGATCTTCCCACCTATCGCCCGCTCACCACCGATCTGCGCATCGCAGTCGCAGTGGTAGGCGCGGGGATCGCCGGTCTCTCGACCGCTTACCAACTCGCTAAGCGTGGCTTCCAGGTTGCGGTTTTCGACGACGGGCCGATCGCCGGGGGCGACACTGGCAATACTACCGCCCAACTGACCTGTATCCTCGACAAGGGTTACGTCGAGACCGAGCGGTTGCGCGATGTCGCGAGTGCGCGTCTGGCTGCCGAGAGCCATATGGCCGCGATTGATATGATCGAACGCATCGCCCGTGACGAGGCGATCGACTGTGGCTTTGCCCGCATGGATGGCTACCTCTTCCTTGCTCCAGGCGACGAGTTGCGCATCCTTACCGAGGAGCGCGACGCTGCCCTACGCGCTGGTCTAAATGATGTCTTGCTCATCAATGCTGGGATGACACTAGGTAACGCGCAGTTCGGCCCGGCCCTGCGCTTTCCGCACCAGGCCCATTTTCACCCGCTGAAGTATCTCGCCGGTCTCTGCCGTGCGATCGAGCGCATGGGCGGCCAGATCTTCTGCGGCACGCACATCAAGCGCGTGAAGGCCGAAGCGGTTGTCACCCTCGAAACCACTGCCGGCCCGATGATCCGTGCCGACTCGGTGGTGCTGGCGACCCATATGCCGATCAACGATACGCTCGGCTACTCGTTGCGGGTCTTTCCCGCGCTCACCTATGTGATCGGCCTCCGCATCCCTACCGGTAGCATGCCGAACTTCCTGGCCTTCGATACGGCCGACCCTTACCACTACGTCCGCATCCAGGCCGCCGAGGGTCACGACGTGCTGATCGTCGGCGGCGAGGATCATAAGACGGGCCAGGCCGAGGATATGGATGTGCGCTTCCAGCGCCTTGCGGAGTGGGCGCGGGCGGTATTTCCGCTGGCCGGTGAGGTGCTCTACCGCTGGTCGGGTCAGGTGGCGAACTCCTTCGACGGCCTGGCGCTGATCGGGCCTGATCTGGTCTCGCCGCAGGTCTACGTGATCACTGGCCAGACCGGCATCGGCATGACCCACAGTACCATTGCCTCCCTGATCATCGCTGACCAGATCGCCGGCATTCCCAATGCCTGGGCGAGGCTCTACGCGCCGGGGCGGGCGACGGGGCACGGCCTCGGCGAGGTGGTGAGCGAGGGGTTGAATGTGCTGTCGCAGTATACCGAACTGCTCAAGGGCGGTGATGTTGCTTCCGCGACGGAGATCCCTGCCGGGAGTGGGGCCGTGGTCGGCTGGGGGCCAAGCAAACTCGCCGTCTACCGCGATGAGCATGGGGTGCTGCACCGTTGCTCGGCGATCTGCACCCACCTTGGCTGCGTCGTGGCTTGGAACGACTCGGCGAAGACCTGGGACTGTCCATGTCACGGCTCGCGCTTCGACAGCTATGGCACGGTGATCAATGGCCCCGCCCCCAGCGATCTTGCCCCTGTGGAGGAGCGAGCGAAGGCCTGACGAAGGAGGTATGGAGTAGGCTGTGCGCGCCAAAATGTTAATGAGGTAGGGATGCACCACCACGCGGCACAGACCTTGCAGTGTGGTAGGTGTGCAGCGATGATCGCTTCGATCTGAGCAGGGAGTCCCAGGAATGATCGTGATCGCGCCAATGCCTATCAGCACCCGAGCGAGGCAGTTCTGGCGGCCCTGGGTAGTGACGGCGACCACGGCCTTGCCAGCCAGCGCGGAAGCGGGCCGCCGTCTTGCCCAGTACGGCCCCAATGCGCTCAAGGCCGAAGCGCCCATCCCGGCCTGGCGCAAGTTTCTGGCCCAGTTTCAGGATGTCTTGATCGGGCTGCTGCTGGGCGGTTTCGCTATGGGCCTGGCTGAGCGCCGCCCGCCCCGACTAGCTCGATGCCCAGCTCTGCGCGTGGCGAGCACTGATGTTCACGGTGTGCGCTGACGGATCGAGCCCATGCCGCTGACCTGTTCGTGCAGTTCAGGCTTACCGATGTAGCTGATGCTGCCCGCGCCACTGACCGTGGCGTCGAGCCGCTCGCTCACGTTCACTACCACACTGCCGAAGCCGCTGAGGTCAACCGTCGCTCGTTCGCTAGCCAGTTCTGCACCATCATAGCTCCCTGCGCCGCTGAGCGTCACGTGCTGCTCGACCACCGTCCCGGCGGTGGTTACTTGCCCTGCGCCCGAGTGGTTCACGGTTAGTTGTTCGCCCGTGAGTTCGGACGCGCTGATCATGGCTGCGCCAGACAGGGTGATCGCCGTAAGATTCTCGACGGTCACGTTGAAGGTCATTCGGGTGAGGTTACCGAGACTGACGTTTGGTGCGATGCCCAGGTACAGTGTGTCATCACGCACCTCGCCCAAGACGATCGCCTGTAGATTATCATCAGTCTCAACCGTGAGCGCAGCGCTATCACCCTGGGTGATCAGCACCTTGCCGATGCCAGAAACATCGATCATGCTGAACGTGCCGATCTCGCGTGTTTCAGTCGTGACATTCCCAGATCCTCGGATCTGGCCAAGCCCCGGATTAATCGTGATACAGGCGCTGAGGGCCAGGCCGATCAGGATCAGCAGCGTGAGCCGAAGTAGGGTATACATAACATTCCTATCACATAGCGCTCACCGCCCAGCGGGTCACGCACAGTCCGGAAGGCGGAGGTTCAAGCAGGAGTTAAGGGGATGGCCGTGCAACGAAGGGGAGTGCGCAAGAGGCCGGGGAAGTGCGCGAGGTGGGCGGTAGACTCAGCATAGCACGCGCAGCGCAGGCGTTCTAGCGGGTAAGACCGCATCGTTGAGTGCCCAGATCCCTGACCTCGTCAGGGAAGCCCCTGCGCATCTGATCGGCTTGTTACCTAGCGCTCAAGCCCCATTGTGCCCTTCTGCGGATTGCTTATGCGCGTCGCAAAATGGCCTAGATACCCGATCGCCTTGCTCAGTTCACGCAGCCAGAGCACACTGCTGGCAACCAGCACACAGGTCAGCCAGTCGCGCCCTTGCAGAGGCACGGTATCGAAGGCGCGTTGCAAGAGCGGTACGTAGATCACCGCAACCTGGAGTACCAACGATAGGGCCACGGCACCAAACAGCCAGCCATTGTGGAAGAGCCGATAGAAGGCGCTGTGCGTATCAGAGCGGGCGTTAAAGACGTTGAACATCTGAAACAGGACCAGCGTTGTCAGCGCCATCGTCCGACCGTAGGCCATCGTACCCGTTCCTTCGATCAGTCCGCCCGGCAACGCTGCATCAAGCACCAGCAGCGTTCCCGTCGCCATGATGACGCCGACAAGCCCGATGCCGAGCCACATCGAGCCGGTGAGGATCCCGCTTCCCTGTGGGCGCGGCGGCTGACGCATCACCGCAGGATCGGCAGGATCCAGGCCAAGCGCAAGCGCGGGCGGCCCGTCGGTCACCAGGTTGATCCACAGGATGTGCGTCGCCAGCAGCGGGACGATGATCGCACTATTGCCGCTGGCCGTCAGACCAAGCAGATCCGCCAGCACGACACCCCCGAACATGGTCAGCACCTCGCCGATGTTGCTTGACAATAGGAAGCGCAAGAACTTCTGGATATTGGCGACAATCGTGCGGCCCTCGCCTACCGCGACCACAATCGTGGCGAAGTTGTCGTCGGTTAGAACCATATCGGCGGCCGCCTTCGAGACATCCGTGCCGGTGATGCCCATCGCGACGCCAATATCGGCGGTTTTGAGCGCAGGCGCGTCATTGACGCCATCGCCGGTCATCGCTACTACCGCCCCATTGTGCTGCAAGGCCTTCACGATGCGCAGCTTATGCTCGGGCGCGACCCGGGCATACACCGACGTCTCGCGCACGACCTCACGTAGATCTCCATCTGACATACGCTCTAGTTCGGCCCCCGTGATCGCTTTGGCAGCGGTGGCGATGCCGAGTTCAGCGGCAATCGCTGCTGCGGTCTGGGGATGATCGCCGGTGATCATCAGCGTGCGGATACCAGCCCCTTTGGCGGCTGCGACGGCGGCACTGGCCTCAGGCCGGGGCGGGTCGATCATGCCAACCAGCCCCAAAAATACCAACTGCTGTTCGATCTGCTCGTCCAGCGTCGCAGGGTCTTCGGGCAGAGGTGGCGGCAATGTGCGAAACGCGATACCCAGCGTGCGCAGCGCCGCAGTACCAAGCTCCGCATTGGTCGCAAGGATCTGCGCCCGCCGCTCCGCGCTGAGCGGCTGTGATCCAGTGGCGTGCCACTCCTCCTGACAGTGTTCGAGCAGAATGTCGGGCGCACCCTTGGTAAAGACGATCAGATGCGCGGGGCGCTCCAGATCGGTCTGGATCGTGCTCATCAGCTTGCGCTCTGATGAAAAGGGCACTTCGCCGACCCTGGTGAAGCGCGCAGTGAGGTCCGCCTCAGTGAGGTCGGCCTTGCGGGCGGCGACGATCAGTGCGCCTTCGGTTGGATCACCCTGGATCGTCCAGCGCCCCATGTCCTGCTGAAGCACCGCATTGTTGGCCCGATCAGCGGCGCGCAGCAGCTCTGTTACCTCGGCGCGTAAGGGCGTATCGCCAAGCACCTGATCATGCTGGAGCAATACACCCTCTGGGGCATAGCCAGTGCCGAGCAGATTCACCCGCCCGCTGGCGGTCACGATCATGCGCACCGTCATCTCGTTTTTGGTCAGCGTGCCGGTCTTATCGGACGCGATGATGCTGGCCGAGCCAAGCGTTTCGACGGCGGGCAATTTACGAATGATCGCGCCCTGCTTCGCCATACGCAGCATGCCCAGCGACAACACCGCCGTCACCACAGCGGGCAGCCCCTCGGGCACGGCAGCCACGGCCAGCGCCACACCCAGGATCAGCACATCCACCAATCCACTCAGATCGCGGATGCCATCAATGACCACAATCGTGGCACTCATCACCACTGCGATGGCCACGACGATCAGGCCCAGCAACTTGCCGGTGCGATCCAACTCCTGCTGGAGCGGCGTCGGGTCGCGTTTGACTTGACCGATCAACCCGGCGATTTTGCCCATCTCGGTCTGCATGCCGGTCGCGATCACCACGGCGCTACCCCGCCCGTAGCTGGCGGTGGTGCCACGGAACAGACTGTTTTTGCGGTCACCAAGCGCGAGTTCTTGGGGCAGCGGATCGCTATCCTTCGTGACGGGTAGGCTCTCTCCAGTGAGGGAGGCTTCGGCGACCTGGAGCGCGATGGCAGAAAGCAAGCGCCCGTCGGCGGGGATCGTATCACCCGCTTCAATCTGGATGATATCGCCGGGGACCAGATCGTTGGCCGGGACGCGCTGGAGTTGCCCATCGCGTAGTACGGACGCCTCGGCTGCGCTCATCGCCCGTAGCGCCGCGACCGAGCGATCCGCCCGTGCCTCCTGGACATAGCCCAGGATGCCGTTAAAGAGCACGATTGCGAAGATTACCAGCGCTTCGTACGGCACCGACTCCGCGCCTTCATAGGCCCAGAGCGCCAGCGACGTCATCGCAGCAACCAGCAGTAGTCCAATCAGCACATTCTGAAACTGGGCCACGAAGCGCCGCCACGCCGGGGTTGGCGGTTCGGCCTGCAGCATGTTAGGGCCATGCTCGGCAAGACGTCGGCGCACATCCTCAGTGGCGAGGCCATTGATAGCATCGCTCTCAAACTCGATAAGCACTGCTTCGCTCGGGCGCTGGTAGGCCGTTGCGGGGTCGGAATGAGCCATAGGACTTCTTCCTTAAATGAGGGCAAGTGTTACACGCAGCAGATCGCGCATCAGCGCCGCGACTGCCAGGGTAACCACTAATGCAGCACTAGCATTGCTGTTTCGTGCTCATAGCAGGCTCCTTTGCACCAGACATAGCGCGCACGCCGCTTTTTCAGCGGTGAACAACAGGCACAAGCCGGAGCCCGGTCTTGAGCAACTGCGCGAACTGCGTTGGTACCACCGGTTGGCTGAAATAGTACCCTTGCGCTTCGTCGCATTGATGCGCCTGAAGAAAGGCCAGATCCTCGCGCTTCTCCACACCCTCAGCGACCATCCGTAGCTTCAGGCTGTGGCCCAGGCCAATCACGGCGGTCACGATGCCGGTTTCACGGGAAGGCATCGTGATCTCACGAATGAACGATTGGTCTATCTTTAGCTCGTTGATCGGGAATTTTCGAAGATAGCTCAAGCTGGAATAGCCCATGCCGAAGTCATCAATGGCTATCTGCACCCCGCGCGCACGCAGCGCCTTGAACATGGCCGCCGTGGACTCGGTTTCCTTCATAAGGACGCTTTCGGTTAGCTCCAGCTCAAGCGTGCATGGATCCAAACCGGTATCCGCGAGAATGGCAAAGACCTCATCAATGAAGTGCTCGTTGTGGAACTCCCTTGCCGAGATGTTCACGGCGATCGTGTCCAGCGGCAGCCCGGCCATCACCCATTCCTGCGCTTGCCTGCAAGCTTCACGCAGCACCCAGTTGCCAATCCGGATAATCAGGCCACAGTCTTCTGCAATCGGAATAAACTGCGCCGGCGGGATCAGCCCCCGGAGGGGATGCGTCCAGCGCAGCAAGGCCTCCCCGCCCGTGATCGCTCCGGTGCGTAGGTTGATCTTCGGCTGGTAGTGCAGCACAAACTCATTGTGCTCTAGCGCACGGCGCAGTCCTTCTTCGATCAACTGCCGCTCTACGGCACGCACATTCATCTCGGGTGTGAAGAACTGATACCGATGTCGTCCCTGCTCTTTGGCCTGGTACATCGCGACGTCGGCGTTCTTGAGCAACGTTTCCGCATCGAGGCCGTCGCTGGGATAGAGGCTTACGCCAATGCTACTGGTGATGTGCAACTCGTGCTGGTCAATCACATGTGCAGTCGCCACCGCAAGGAGCATGCGGGTGGCGGTTCTGGCGACATCTTCCACTTGTTCCACTTGGGAAAGCAGCACGATAAATTCATCGCCACCCTGGCGGCTTACCGTGTCGGCGTCGCGTACGCATTCCGTCAGGCGCGTGGCGATCTGCTGAAGCAGTTTGTCGCCAGTCGAATGCCCGAGCGAGTCATTGATATGTTTGAAGCCATCCAGATCCAGAAATAGCACGGCGACATTGTGCAGGTGCCGCGCCGCCAGCGCGAGCGCGTGGCTCAACCGGTCGTGCAGCAGTATGCGGTTGGGCAACCCGGTCAGCACGTCGTGCTGGGCCAGATGGCGCAGCTGGAGGCTCAGCGATCGTTGCGCACTGACATCGCGGAAGACGATCACCGCACCGTCAACCTTGCCGTCAGCGTCGTGAATTGGCGCGACCGAGTCCGCGATCGAGATTTCAGACCCATCACGGCGGATGAGGGTGCAGTTCGGCGGTAGGTGTACAATTTCGTTTTGGAGCACCGCCTTCGCGACTGGCATCGGGGTATCTTCACGACTCGTTGTTTCGAGAATCCGAAACACCTCAGCCATCGACCGTCCAACCGCCTCGTGCAGCGACCAGCCAGTCAGTTCTTCTGCGACGCGATTGAAGAAGGTGATCGTGCCCTTTTTGTCGGTGCAGGCCACGGCATCGCCAATCGAGTTGAGCGTCACCTGGGCACGCTCCTTCTCCGCAAACAAGGCTGTCTCCATGAGCTTGCGCTCGATCGCATAGCGCAAGGCTTGGAGCAGCCCACGCGTATCGATCTGATCTTTGATCAGATAGTCTTGCGCACCCTCTTGCAAGGCTTGTGCGGCCAGCGCCTCATTGTCTACGTTGGTCAGCACCACGAGCGGGATCCGGGGCGCGATGGCGCGGACCCGGCGGAGTACTCCCAGCCGCGCTGCGTTGGGCAACTCCAGATCGAGCACGATGACGTCAATCGCATGCGTCGCGAGCGCCTGCTCGACCTCGCTCAGGCCCGTCACATGGATGATCCTAAGCTTATGTGCGGCCTGCTCGTTGCATAGCGTACGCAGTAGAGGGGTGTCCTCGAAGTTGTCTTCGACGAGGAGCAGGATGTTCATTTCTTTTGTGTTCATCGGGCCTGCTGCTTTACACAAATAGAGCGAGCCCAGGCATTCTTCCGACGAAGATGCCTACTCTTAGGTATGAAGCCCTTTGCTGCCCAGACCGACATGGTGCCGAGACGCCAGCCCACATTTAGCCAGCCCATGGATAGGTGCGATGGCGATACGCTCAGCATAGCACGGGTGCAGCAACCAGGGAAGCGGGATCAGCAGACAAGCACGAACCATGGTTTCCCCGCCACTGTCCGTAGACAGCGCGGCCCCCAAGCGGGCGGTTTGCCTCACAACGTCAGGCTTCTCCCCTCCGTGCGCAACCTGTTATACCAATTACCTATGAACATCGTGCATTGTCACCCCGAGGATCCTAGGGCCTGTCGGCCAGGGGTGGGGCGAGAAACCAAGGTGCTTGCACTGCGCCCCATTGTCACCCCGAACGAAGTGAGGGATCTTCCCTGCCACCCTTGGAACCTTCTTCCGCGTCCCACGCCGCTAGCACCAATCGCCGCGTCCGGTACTCGCCATACAATTTCAGCTCCTTCTCCTTGAGTACCCGAAACGTCTCGCCCGGGAACTCCGGCCCGTAGACGTCCGCCGGGTCGAGGATGTAGCGCAGCTCGTCGCGGGTTAGCCCGTAGAGCTTCGCAATGCGTGCGTCGAGCTCGGCGCGGATCTGCGCCCGCCGCTCGTCGTGCCAGATGAAGGGGGGCAGAGCGAAGGGCTGAGGGCTGAGGGCTGAGGGCTGAAGGCTCCCGTCCTCGTTGAGCCCCGGCGTTGGCGGGAACAGTTCACGCGGTGCAGCTTGGTTGCACTCCGCGTTGCGCCGTAGCAACTCGGCCCGCAGCGCTTCGCCGCCCTCCGCCCACACATCCTCCGCGAAGGCTTTAATGTCCCACGCCGTGTAGACCAGCTCGACCACGCGAGGGACAATGTACGCGATGTCTTCGGGGGTGAAGGCCGAGGGCGGCAGCACGGGGAGTTGGTTGACGATGAAGAAGTTCATGTGGGTGCCACCAACCTTCGGGCGGGTGACAAAATCAAAAGTTAGGCTGTTAAGTGTGGCCAGCAAGCAGGCAATTTTGATCGGTTGTGGATCGGTAAATAGTATCAAAGGTGCATTATTCCCAACCCCCACGCGCGGCAGCAGGCTGAAGATCGCGGTGCGTTCAACGACATTGCTGGTAACATCACGGAAGCCCAACAGCCACTCACGCGCCCAGCGCCCGGCCAGGCGATCTTGCACCGCGTCGGCAGGCACCCAGTAACGCGGCAATATTGTATGTTTAGGATTCTGCTTCCAATCGGCTCCCAGTTGTGGCAAGCTCCCAAGATTAAGCTGTGCCTGCGTTGCGCCTTCATACGTGCCATAGCGATGATCAAAGTGCCAAAACATTTTAGCTTCATACAGCGGCAGCAGCCCCTCGCCCGGCGCATTCGCAAAGATGTGGCTGTCGTTGGACATATCGAGCATACGTAAGAACGAAACACCCCACGGATTCACGCCCGTGCGCTCGTTGATCAACACCGGGGCATGGCGATAGATCTTCTTGGTCAACTCCGCATCCTGTGCGGTGCGGAAGACCGGCGCGGTGCGCGTGTTGGGGTTAATCAGCAGGAAATCTTCCGTACTCAGGGTGAAGTTGCGTACGGGATCGGTGACATGCTCAAAATGGCGGCAGAAGAAGACAAAGCGGGCCTGGTCGATCTGAGTACCGCTACCACTCATCGTCACCGCAGCAAACTTGAACGCGTGATGCACTTCCGCAAAAATGCGCGCTTCATTCTCAAAACTGATGAAGGAAACCAGACTTTGTGACGTCACAATAGCAGCAAAGAACGCCTTGGTCGTATCATCGGTCGCAATCCCCGTCGGCACAATAATGCCTGCGCGGCCGGTGGGCGCGAGCAAGTTCCGGGCGTGCTCAGCAAAGAGCGCGTAGGTATTCACATCACCAACGGCAGTCAGCGGGAAGCGCCCCGAGGCGCGCACAAAGCGACTCTCGGCCTCGGCGCGCTGCTTGGCAGCATCGAACTGGGCAATGCGGGCGCGCTGGCGGGCATCACCGTTGCGCCAGGCCGTAATCGTCTTGTCGCGGGCGGCCTTATTGGCGGCCTCGCGGATCGCGGGCACATCCACAAAATGTTCCTGCTCCTGAAGCTTAATCCGTTCCCAGGGAGGATTGCCGAGGACGACGTCAAAGCCGGAATCAACCACAAAGGCACGAAGGGCACGAAGATCCGAACTAACTTGTCCGGCCTTGGTGTCCTTTGTGTCTTTGTGGTGAAACACTTGCGGGAACTCAAGTTCCCAATGGAAGAAGCCGACCGCCTCTGCCAGCGGCGCGGCCAGCAGCGCCTTTTCGCCGGTGGGGTCGAAATCAAGCAGATCCTTGCTGGTCGGGACGTAGCGGGCATTGGCGGGGGTAAGCGGCTGGAAAAAGGCGGCGGTCCAAAGGTCGAACCTGGCCCGTTCGGCATGGACTTGGCGGCGCAGCGCGGCGTAGCGAGCGGCGCGGGCGCGCACTGCCGCCACACTGTCGTCGGCGGCCGCATCGAGCGCACGCAGTTCGGCGGCAAACAACGAATTGTCGGCGGCGGCGGCACCAAAGAGATCTTGCTGCACCAGGCCCTGCTGCTGGTACAGATCGCGCTCCTGCTTATTGCGCTTCTTCAGGCTACTCGCCGTCGGCTTATCGTCGCCGCTCACCGGCTTGTAAGCATCATCGGGAATACCCTGCTCAACCAGTTCGCGGGTCGCGCCGACCAGGCTGTTGCCGTGGCGAATGTGGTGGTCAAGGAAACTAAGCGGCAGGCCGGCCGCGTGACCCTCGATCCAGAGACTCAGCTTGCACAGATCAACCGCCAGCGGGTTCAGATCCACCCCAAAAATACAATTGCGAATGACATCACGTACCGCGTGACGGAACTGCGTCGGCGAGGGCTGATCCTCACCCGCACGCACCCGGGCCAATTCGCGCCCCAGGCGGCGGGCCGCAGCGAGCAAAAAGGCGCCCGAGCCGCAGGCAGGATCGATCACCCGCATAGAAAGAATGGCTTCCTCTGCCGAACGATAGAACGCGGAGGGCGCGGATGACACGGATTCACGCGGATCGGAATGTTTTGTTGTGCGATCTGCGTCCATCCGTCCAAGCGGCGGCATCCGCGTTCGATCACTATCGTGCAGCCGAGCAACCGCCCGCAGGCGCTCCTCTAGCACCGGCACCAAAGCACTCTTGATCAACTCCTGCACCAATTCGGGGCGCGTATAATAGCTGCCGGTCGTCTTGCGCTCCGTGCCGGAAACGAGATCGAATTTCACCACAAAGGCACGAAGGGCACCAAGATCCGAACCTAATTGTCCGACCTTTGTGTCCTTTGTGCCTTTGTGGTGAATCACCGGACGATAGTCCAGGAGTGACTCATAGACGCTGCCCAGTTCCTCAACATCGAGCGCGCCATAGTTGACCCGGCGGAGCGCCTTACTCTCCTTCTCGCGGTAGAGCGAGAGCGCACGGATCGCCGCCAGCAGATCGGCATTGCTCAGGCGGGTACCCGTCGTGAGCGCAGCGCAGGCTGCATCGCCAAACAGATCACCATCAAGCGGAGCGAGGCCCAGGCGCCGCGGGGCGAGCTCATCGCTGCCCTCCAGCAAGCGAAAGGTGGTGAGCAAGCCTTCCCAGAGGTCGCTATAGGGGCCGCGCCCGGCGCCGGAAGTCTCGGCGAGGCGGCGCAAGCGGCCCACCGAGTAGTGGTCATAGTAGATGCGCAAGGCGGTATCCGGCGCAGGAACCACGAAGGCACGCAGGGCACGAAGATCGGAAAGGTCAAGATCAGAATCGGTAGCCTTGGTGTCCTTGGTGCCTTTGTGGTACGCCCCTTCTGCCGCAATCAGGCCGCGCTCCTCGGCGACCATCAGGAACAGCAGGCGGTAAACCAGGCGCAGCAACTGGCGGTAGTAGCCGAGCGGCGTAAGGCTGCCCTCGCCGTCGCTGCCGGTCTCCAGACCGCGAGCGAGCTGCGCGCGCAGCTCGTGGTTAGCGGGATGGCGCAGCAGCCCATTGCCAAGCAGCTTCAGGGCGAGTTCTACCCCATCGCGCAGACCCTCGCGCACGCGGCCACCGGCCATCACAGCCTGCTGGTGGTAGCGTTCGAGCAGACAGTTCGCGCTTTCGGTACTGCTGACCGGCAGGCGCGAGCGATGGAGCAGACGGTAGAGCAGGGCGAACTCGCTAAACTTCTCGCCCTCCAGCATCGCCCGCAGATCAAACTCGACATAGGTCGGGCGGGTAAAACGCACCGCATCGCGCAGCAGGCGCAGGCGCTCGCCATTGGTCACAAGGCCCCAAAGCTGCTCAGTAGAATTAAGATACTCTTGCACCAGAGCGTGAGGCGAGAGGCGCGGGCGACCCGAGGGCGGGCGCGCGTCCAGACTATTGCGAATACTCTCGATATGAATCGGCGGCGCGTCATCGCTCGCGCCGGCCCGGTGCGAGATCGCGAAGGTGCGACCCTGAACGAGATAGGCATTCCGATTACGACCAAGCTGATAGCCGAGCACACGCAGCAGCGGCAGCACCCACTGTTCCCGGGTCTCGGTGGTGGCCGACTCACCAACAGGAAGGTCAGCGAGGTACGACTGGAACAGCGCCCACTGGCCGCGGACAGCCTGCCAGGCCGCCGAAATCCGATCAGAGAGATTCCGGGTGCGTTCCAGGCCAAAATCCTCGGGGCGCTGGCCCTCTAGTTCACCAGCGGCGATCGCGTCGAGGATATCGGAGGGCAGCAGCCCACCCTCGGTTGTGATGGTTGTGTAGGGCATGTTTATTCACCACAAAGGCACAAGGAGCACAAAGATCCGAGGCTTTTTTACCACAAAGGCACAAAGGGCACGAAGATTTGAAGAGTGACAGTCTTTGTGGTACATCCAAGAATATATCAGCCATTTACCAATCGTTTGATACCTTGTTTCAAGACTGGGACGTTAAAATTGATCAGCAACCCGAGCCACAAACCCTTCAGGCGCAAGTAGGTAAGGAGTTGAGCTTCGTGGATGGGCTTGACCTCCTCAACTGCTTTGATCTCAACGATCACGAGATCCCCAACCAGGAGATCAAGGCGGTAGCCACAATCTAGTTGAACGCCTTTATACGCGACGGGAAGAGCCACCTGCCGCTTGTACGCTATGCCTCGCAGCTCTAACTCGTGACCAAGACACACCTCATAAGCCGACTCGAGCAAGCCGGGGCCGAGCGCCCGATGCACCTCAATCGCGGCACCAATAAGCTCTTTGGAGAGTTGATCGGCTTTGGCTCTCGCATGCATAAAACTTTGTGCT
Organism: Oscillochloridaceae bacterium umkhey_bin13; assembly: GCA_048381555.1. GTDB lineage: Bacteria > Chloroflexota > Chloroflexia > Chloroflexales > Chloroflexaceae > Viridilinea. The sequence goes on along the minus strand of JBLWKA010000034.1, from coordinate 17,747 downwards.
CTTTGTGGTGAATTCCTAAAAACCTTTGTGCCCTTTGTGTCTTTGTGGTTATATCAGGGCGGGCAGCAGCACATACAGGCCAAGCACATCAGGCGGGCTAGCGGGGCGGACGCGCACGCTACCGCCGCCGATCTGGGCACGCACCCGCAGATGGGCCTCGCGCAACTGGGCGGCCCGCGCATCAGCGATACTCGCGAGGTCGCCAGCCAGCCCCGGCAGTTCAGCGAGGGCGGCGTTCAAGGCCAGCGTACGCTCGTCGCGGGTCAGGTTTGCCGCTGCCTGCGCGTGCTCCAACAGGGCCAGGGCGTCGGACTGACTGAGCCAAACGGGTGAGGTCGGCTGCCCACTGAACCCGACCACCACCAACTCCTCGGCGAGCACCGGCGTGCGCTGGCGGACACTCTCGATCAGCATACGCACCCGCAGCAACAGCAGGCGGGTACGTTTCGGGACAGCGCGCGAGCGGATCACCCCCGAACGCGCCGCAATCGGGGCGGCTCCATCCGGGGCCAGCGCCGTCTCCAGCAGATAGTCGGCCAGGGCGACCACGAGGGGATGGTTACGCCCCAGACTCTCGACGCCTTCCGGAGCCGGGTCGGCGAAGCGCACCAGCAGGGTCGTCTGCTTCGAGGCAACCAGATGCGTGACTCGCTCCTGGATCAGGCTGGGCAAAGCGGAAAACGGTAGCGCAAAAAGAGCTGCTGCGGAGGCGGCAGCACCTGGTTCGGCCTTGGTGTCCTTGGTGCCTTTGTGGTGAATCAGCTGCGCCCCGAGGCGCTCACACGCCGCCATGACGAAGCGCTCAACAGCGGCGGCATCACCGAGCACGGCGTCGCTCTCTTCGAGCTCGCGGGCCACTTCTTCGGGCTTGATCCGGCGTTGGGCGAAGCGCGTGCGACTCGCCTGTTCACGCTCCACCGCCCGATCCCAGGCGACCTCGGCCTGCTGCACGGCTTGCGCTGCTTCCAGCAACGTCAGCTGGCGGGTGGGATCAAACAGGGCCATCTGCTCGACGCTGGGCTGGAAGAGCGACGCGATCAGGCTCTCGACAACCGTGCCGCTCTCGACGGGCAGCGGCACCGAGATGCCGAGCGTCTTGTGGATGCGCACCGCCTTGCGCAGTAACACCTTCATCACCGCCTCGTCCATCGGGTTGTCCTGACCATAAAGCAGGACGGTGCGCACGATAGGGCGGCGTTGGCCGTAGCGATCCACCCGGCCCTCACGCTGCTCCAGCCGGTTCGGGTTCCAGGGCAGGTCGTAATGCACCACGGCATCGAAGCCACCCTGAAGGTTGATCCCCTCGCTGAGACAGTCCGTCGCAATGAGCAAACGGCGCGGACTCGCCTCCAACTCCGCAATCAGCGCCTCGCGCTCCTCTTCGGAGCGTTCGCCGGTAACAGCCAGCACGCGCAGGCCGGCCTGGCGGCTGAAGCTCTGCGCCAGTTCGGCGGCCAGATAATCGGCGGTGGCGATATAGCGGCAGTAGACGATCGGATTGTAGCCATCGCGCAGCAGTTCGCCGAGCACCTGGGTAAGCCGCTGGAGCTTCGGGTCTTCTTTGCCACATAGCGCGGCAGCGCGGGCGGCGAAGCGGGCCAGACGACCCCGTTCGCTCGCGCCATCACCACGGAGGCTCAGCGACACCGCAGGATCAAACTCAGCTTCATCAAGGCCACCGAGGGCCGGCTCGAAATCGAGTGGCTGCTCACGCTCCTCTTGCACCGCATCACGCAGGGGCGATGCATCGCTGGCTACGCCCGCTTCCTCCTCACCGCCGCTGGGCCGCTGGGCCTCGGTGGTGAGGGCTGCGGCACGCAGGCGCAGCGCCTTCTCAGCGGCGGCGGGACTGCTCATCACACAGCGGAGCAGCGCCAGGGCGGCCCAGTAGCGCGCCCGCTGATGCCAGACCCGACCAGGTAGACCCTGCTCGCTCTCCTGCACGAGTTCCCGCGTGAAAGCGAAGACATCGTCGAAGAGCTTGCGGTAGGCCGAGGAGCGCGGCATCGTATAGGTCACTTCGGCTGCCTCGCGCACGGGGAAGGGCGTAACATCATCGGCCCCGAGCCAGCGCTGCACATCACCACGGCGGCGCTGCACAAAATGCCGGGCCAGGGCGTCGCGGTCGGCATCGGCCAGCTGCGCAAGGTCGAACTGTGCAAAGCGCGGATCGAGCAGGCCGATCAGACTGGTGAAGGCATCCTCGACCCCGGAGTGGGGCGTCGCAGTAAGCAAGATCAGGTTACGACCCGCCTGCCCAGCCAGCTCGCGCACCAATTCGTAACGCTGCTGCTGGGCCGCACTGCCGCCCATGCCAACGGCAGCGTGGGCCTCATCAACGATCACCAGATCAGGGGCAGCGCGCAAAAAACTATCGCGGCGACGGTCACTCTTCACATAGTCAATGCTGGCGACCGTCACGGGAAAATGCTCCCAGACGCTCGTATCGCCCCGCGGCAGACTGCGCTCAAGGGCGGCGGCGGTGCTAGAACGCACGACCGTGGCCTCAAGCCCAAACTTCTGGCTCAACTCGCGCTGCCACTGGTCGCAAAGGTGGGGCGGACAGAGCACACTGAGCCGAGTAATTTCACCGCGGTCGAGCATTTCGCGGGCGATCAGGCCCGCCTCGACCGTCTTGCCGATCCCGACATCATCAGCGATCAGCAGGCGTACCGGATCAAGGCGCAGGGCCATGATCAACGGCACCAACTGGTAGGGCCGGGGCCGCACCCCGAGGCGTCCCAACGCGCGAAAGGGCCCAGCCCCGCTGCGCAGGCTCAGGCGGGCCGCATTACGCAGCAGCGCCCCGGCCTCAAAATCACCCAGACTCGCCGGATCGGGCGGGGCAAACCGGGCTTCGACCACGCGGTCGCCCTCAACCGGCAAAAAGATCCCGCAGACCTCGGCCTCGGCCCCACCGAGCGGGCGCAGCAGCAGCAGATCCTCATCGAGCGAGGGCAGCACCACCCACTCGCGCTCACGACAACGCACCAGAGAACCGATCGTGAAGGTTGGCATCAGCAGCCTCTTGATCTATGAGGATGGACGACAATAGAACGCGGATAGCACAGATGTGACGGATGTTCGCGGATCGGAGCCGAAATAGCACGCGGATGGCGCGGATTCGCGCAGATCGGGCATTTGAGCTGTGCGATCTGCGTCAATCCATCCGATCGGTGGCATCCGCGTGCCATCGTACAGCCTCTGCTTGTCATGCCTTATCGCCAAAATGTATACGATCCCAGCACAGCTGCCGGGTCATCTTCAGGGTGGACCACCAGCACCAGACAGCCCGCGTCCTCCAGATCAGCACGCATTTCTGCGACCGACTCGCCCACTTCTGGGCAGAGGATGAAGTAGGTCGGGTGGTAGGCGAGGTGGGGCCGATGATCGATCACTTCGAGCAAGATCCCATCCGGGTCACGCCCGCCCATGGCCCGGATCGCCGCGATCACCCGCGCAGTCGCCGGGGGAAGGTCGGGAACGAACGCGGATGTGACGGATGTTCGCGGATCGGACATTTCAGCGGTGCGATCCGCGTCAATCTGTCCAAGCTGCGGCATCCGCGTGCTATCCCGCGTGCGATCATCACCCACCACCTTGGTTTGAGACAGCGCCACGAGCAGATCGCGCACCGCCCGGCGGTCGAGCAGAGCGTGGTCGAGCTGATTGCTGTAGGAGAGCAAGCAGCGGTAGCAGGCCCGTACGCACTCGCCGGCGGTGGGGCGTTCCGTGCCCTCCGCGTCAAAGTGGCAGATCTCGAGTGCGGCCAGGGCGACCCGCGCCAGCGCCCCTGGCTCTTCGACCAGACGCCGCAGCGCCCCCGCGCCACCCTCGGCCGCCTCCCAGAAGATCAGGCGCGTAGTTGGCCCGGTGCCTAAACGCTCCGAACTCAGCTCCTGCTCCTCCAACTGGAAGGTCGCCGCGATGCCGCGCTGGAGCGCATACTGAAGGCTTGCGGCACATTCGGGCTGGGTGGCAAGCGCCGGTGGCAACCCGACGATCAGCAGGTTACGGGTATCACGCACCACCAGGCGCACGCCACGCCGCACCGCATCGCCATTCAGATCGTCGGCACCCTCTAGCAACTCCTCGCCACCCGGCTTGCGCCCCCAAAGGCCACGCCGTAGATCGAGGGCGAAACCAATCTCGCGGGCGCGCTTCCAGCCATGGTTGACGCGCCAGATCGTCGCCGTCGGCGCGTAAGTGAGCCGGACTTCACCACAGAGGCACGAAGACCCGGCGTCATCTTGGCTTGGATGCTCGGTTGCGGGGCCTTGGTGGCGCTGTGATGCGCAGCTTGTCTCGGCATCGTAGCGCCGGGGGCCATGCGGGCCACGGGCAAACTGGTAGAAGGTCTCCAGCCGAAAGCCCTCGCGGGCGCGTTCTTCCTCCTCGCAGGTGATGCGGTCGGCCGGCTGGGTCATGACCGTGCTCATCTCGAAGAGGTAGGGCAGGTAGGACGAGCCATTCCCAGCGAGGACAGCCCGGCACTGCTCGCAAACTTCGTCCTCGGCACCCTCGTGAAAGTAGCCACAGTTTTTGCAGACCTTGGCGCGCAGGAAGCGCCGACTGGCATCGCCGGTGGGCACGGCGGTGCGGGTGACACGGTACTTGCGGCCCTCGTGGTAGATGATATTGGCCGGGCCAAACTCGCTGATCGCCAGGAAGCGCGGGCGGGCAAGGAAGCTGCCCTCGCCACGACTGAAGGGCAGGAAGGCCCGCACGGGCAGGCGCGGGAAGTTGTAGCCAGGCAAAAAGCCTTCGCTGGCGAAGTAGCGATAGGGGTAGAAGTCTGCCTCGCTGCTGCCACGACCCTCGCGGCCACCCAGCAGCGCGAGTTGACGCTTGGCCTCGGCCTCACGCCGCTCGGCCTCCTCGTGCGTCTTGCGGTCGCCGCTGCCACGCCGGTAGGCATCGGCCACCTCCCGCGCCTCAGCGAGTTGGGCCTCGGCGGCGCTATAGAGCTGCCGCCAGCGCCCGCACGCCTCATCAAAGCGCAGCGGCGCTTCGGCCACGACCGTACTCAGCCAGGCATCGGTAAACCAGGCGCTGGCGGCAAGCGACGTAACAATCGCCGCGAGCACACGCTGGCACTGCGCAAGACATGCCGCCTGCTCGCGCTCACCCAGCGCCAGTTGTGCCGCCACCTCGGGCTTCAACGGAAGGCCCGGCAAATTCGGGTCAATCAGACCGAGCATATCACGGCCAAGGTCGAGGCCGGTCACGCCAAGCCAGATCGCGTGGACGTGGGCCTTCAGCAGATCCTCGTTGGCCAAATCAATCTGAGGGGCAGCGACCGCACCGGCCACCATCGCCTTGGGGCGCTGGAAGAAATACTGGTCATGGCCGCTACCAGTCGAGCAGTAAGTCATCACCAGGGCAGGTTGCCCACTGCGTCCGGCGCGGCCCGAACGCTGCGCATAGTTTGCCGGAGTCGGCGGCACATTGCGCATATGGACCACATTCAGATCCGCAATATCAATCCCGAGCTCCATCGTGGGCGAGCAGAACAGAACCGGGAGGAGGCCGTCCCGAAATTGCTCCTCACGCTTCTCGCGCATTACCTGATCGACCTGGCCCGTATGCTCGCGGCCCTCAATCCCGCGCAAGATCGCCGGTGGACGGCGATAGAACTCACGGAAGAACGCGTTCGCCCGGCGGGCAGGTTCACCACTGAGCCGAGACACCGCGGCTGGGGTTTCGCCGGGCTTCGGTGGCTCGGTGGTCAAATTCATTCTGCGTGAGCGGATCACGTCGGGCTGGGGTGCTGCATCGTCGCCAGGCAGCCAGAGCATGGCATCGCGGCGGATCTGGAGCGCACGGGTGCCGCGCTCGGCCACATCCACCAGAATGCTCGTCCCGACCAGGATGTCGAGCAACGCCGTAAGCAGCGCCTCATAGGCCGCATCATCGAGCGGGGCCGCCAGCGCGGGCCAGGCCCGGGGCGAACGCAGAAAGCGCCCAAGCTGGCCGCGCCCCGAGAAGCTGCGCGCCCCGGCAGGAACCGGCTCGTCGCTGGGCACAAGAAAGCGCGTCGCCATCCGCAGATCACGCGTCTCCTCTTCAGCAAAGGCCCAGGGTTCCTTGAGTGCGGCACCGACGCGCTTAACCAGATCGGGCTGGCGCTCGGGGTCGAGGCACGGCGCATCAAGGGCCAACTCCCGGCGCATGTATTCCAGCAGCGCCCGAATGACGTGCTCGCGCTGGGCAGGGTCTGTATCAGCAAGGATCGCGTGTTCGGCCCAGGGGGCCTCGTCCTGACAAAGCTCGTGCAGATCGAGGTAATCGATCCGCAGCAGCCCGCACTGCTCCAGGTTGGGCTGAGTGATGCGCCAACCGCGCCGCAGATCCTCGAAGATACGATACTCCAAATAAGCAGTAAGAGTCTCCTCGTTGCGCCGCTTCGCCCCGCCGTAGGCCCCGACATTGCGGGCATAAGCTTCCTGGGGCAAGGCGAGGGCCGCAAAGACGGCAGGGGCGACGGTCAAGTGGGTGAGCGGGCGGTCGGGCGGTGCGGCTTCCAGCGCTGCGGCGATCGCGGCCCGCAGCAGACTGACCCCGGCAAAATCGTTGAAATGGCCGGCCTGGAGCGAGGCATCCTGGCGGTTATCGGTAAAGCTGAGCAGCTTTTGCGCTTTCGCTTCCAGATCAGAGCGGCGCATCTCGTCAACAGTGGTGACCGAAATCAGCGTCGTGGCCGTACTACGGCCCTCGCTGCTAAGACGCGCAAGCTTGCGGAAGTCGTCTTTGTCGCGCTGAGTGTAGACCGTACCGCAGCGCAAGCAGGTCAGGAACGGCGTGGGCAAGAACCAAGCGGTGACGGCCCCCTCGCCGGGCAGGTTGGAGCTAGCCCCGTCAGGGTACACGCTGAGGCGACGGGGCAGGAAAGGCCGGAAGTCCTTCTTGATCGTCCGCCCCTTGCGCGTCAGATTGAACCAACTGTCGGGCAGCAACTCCTCGGACTCCTCACTCCAAGCATCTTCGCCCGTCAGCAGGTAGCCGGCCACAGCAGGTTCAGCCACATCCTCACCGCGTGACATCGGCTGGCGCGGCGTCACGGTCGCAGCCTCGGGATCATAGGCGCAGAGCGCGTAGTGCTGGCCACACTCGCGGCAGAAGACCAGCGGGAAGAGCAGCCGCTCGCCAGTGGGGCCAGCAATATAACGCTGGCCTTCGAGGGTCAGGTGGCGGTGTGCTGGCTCGTCGAGCGTGCTATAGACCGCGCTGCCCTGGGAAATGAACTGATGAAGCTTGAAGGCGAAGCCCGGTTTGTCATCCGAGTCGCGCACGTTGCTCCCCAGGTCGAAGAAGTGCCGGAGTTGCGTCTCGCAACGTGCAGCAGGCACACCCGTATGGGCAGCGAGCGCCTCGGCCCCCTGGCGGAGTGTACGCGGCTCGGCGCGGCGGAGCGTACCTTCCTGGTCAGCGCGCAGGCTAAAGGTCTGCTCAATCCAATGGGCCAGCGGATGGCGCTGGAAGCTCGGCCAGTCCAACTTGGCAGGAAGGTCAGCCTCCAGCGCCGCGCGCAGCGCAGCAGGCGAAGGGATCGGCAACTGCGGCACCGCGTAGGTCAGCGTCTCCTCGATCACCTGGTCGGGGGGCAGATCCACCCCGAAGATACTACCGGCCACACGAGCAACCGCAGCCCGGCGCTCGTCCGCCGAGTCGCCGCTGACCATGGTGGCGCTGGTGCCGATGCAGGTCAAATTGGGATTGCCGGAGCGCTCGCGGAGGCGACGCAGCAGCATGGCAACATCGGCACCCTGACGCCCACGGTAGGTATGCAACTCATCGAGGACGACAAACTGAAGGTCGGCAGCCCCCGCATTGACAAAAGTGAACTCATCAGGCCGGGTGAGCATCAGCTCCAGCATGACATAGTTGGTCAGCAGGATATGGGGCGGGTGCTGCTGGATCTCACGCTTCTCGGCATCACGCTCCTGGCCGGTATAGCGGGCGAAGCGCACCGGGCAGCCCGGCATATTCCCAAAAAAACGCTCCAGCGCCTTGGCCTGCGAGTTGATCAACGCATTCATTGGGTAGACAATGATCGCACGAACGCGGCCATGCTCAGGGTGATGGCGTAGCACATGGTTCACGACCGGAATCATGTAGGTAAGACTTTTACCGGAGCCGGTACCGGTGGTGACGACAAAGTGACGACCAGCTGCGGCCAGATCAATCGCCCGCTTCTGATGCCGAAACAGATGCAGCGGACGAAGCCCATTGGCCCCATCAGGGACACGGAAGATCTCGCCACAGCCGGCGTGCAGCGTGCCACGCTCAACCAGATCGGCCACAGTATTGGTCTGGTTGTAGGCGGGCGAGAGTTGCACCAACGCATCGGGCCAGAGCTGCCCGGCGGCCAGAGCCTGATCAACATAGGCGCGAATCGCGGGATCCGCGATGGTCAGAAAACTCCGCGTATACGCGGCGTACTGGTCAATAATCTGCTGGCGAAGTTGAAAAATATCCATACCGACCCTCGCACAACTGCATACGCCGGACTACCTATTCACAGAGATACAAACCGATCTGGAAGCCTATCAAGGGGGTAAAGCCACGCCAAGTATAGCATGCGCGATAGGGCATGTCCCACCTGATTGATAAAAAAAACGCAACAATCCTGCATCAACGCCTCGCAGTTCAGACCCGTGCGCATTTGCGCCTAGCGATACCTATTCGCCCAGCAGGCCAGCGACCGCTACGGCTGGCAACTCGACGGCCCAGATCAAGCATTACCGGCGCGGCGCTCCCCGGGTTGTCGAGGTGCGCATCAGCGACGTAGCCCGCGCCACTGGGCCGCAGCGCAAGCGTAAGGTCAACGGCGGTGGATTGATCAGACATCGGATGCAGCCTCAGGCGTGGAACCAGATTCGGATCGGCTGACAGTATGATACACCACCGCACCGCCCAATGGGGAACGTATGGCTGCGCGGTACAATCGACCACGCTCCAGAACTTGCCCAAGAAGGCGGACATAATGCTCGTCGGCGACACGCTGCTCTCTTGGCTCCCTACGGTCGCCTGAGTGATGGGATAGCACGCCTACAAGGCACGGAGCAGCCGCTCGATCAGGGTGGTGTCAGCCTGATCGAGCATTGCCACCAGCCCCACCAGTTCATCGTGCGCCACCAACAAAGCAGCAGGGGTCGTTCCATAGGCCGCTGCAAGGGCTGCCACGCGTTCCAATGATGGCTGGGCTGTCCCATTCTCGTACCGCACTAACTGGGTGTGGCTGGGCAAGCCCGCCGCATCCGCAGCTTCACGTACCGTGAACCCTGCCGCAAAGCGGGCTGTACGCAAGCGACGACCGAGCCGGAGCTGGAGCGACTCATTGGTCATCGGCATCCTCCAGCCCCAACTGCTCCGCCGCCATCAGTTCATGACCAGTCAGCGTCTGGTAGCGCTCTTGCACAAATTGCACAGCCTCGTAGTATAGCATATCTTGGTGCTGATGGCGCACCAAGATGTGCTATAGAGCAATAAAATCACCGTGCATACCCTCGATACTCAAGGTGGGTCAGCCCGGCCCGTTTGTTTGTCGTAAGCTCGCCGGGGTAAGGTGCCAGGTAGCTGCCGGAGGTTGGCGACACATCGCGATAGTCGCGGCCGGTAGCAACGGTAATGTAGGCTGGCGTAATTCGGCTCTGGTTGGTCGGGTCAAGCGCGACGACTTTATAGTCGCCCTCGGCGGTCTTCACGAGCGCCTCAACCCACGCGTGCGAGCCACCCTCGCCGAGCATATGGCCGGAGACATAGCGGGCCGACACGCCCGCCGCGTGACAGAGCGCCAGCATAATATGGGCGTAGTCCTGGCAGAGACCCTGGCCGATCTTCAACGCCTCGGCGGCGGGCGTAGTGACCGTGGTGGCCCCCCAGCCATAGCGCATGGCGTGAAACACCCAAGCGCTGATCGCCTCGCACAACTGCTCTTGATCGGCATACTCAGTCGCAAGCTGTCGTGCCACGCCGCGTAGCGTGGCGTCGGGGCTCGTTAGCGGCGTCGGTGCCAGGTAGGGCGCGACTTCGGCCGCGCTCATGTGCGGTCGTGCCGGGGCAGCGAGATCACGCTCAACGACGAGCCGCAACTCAAAGGTTACCTCCGCATCAGCCTCGGGGGCAGCAATCAGGAAGACGCGGTTGCCAAAGGCATCTTCATGGGTGCTGGTAGCGGCATTGGGGATCGAGACATTTAGGGTAAAGGCGCACACCCGCTGATCGCCATAGCACGCATGGGGGATGACCATAAGGCGCTGCCGCAGCTCGCGGATCTTGCCTGGGTAGCGATACTGGAAGCGTTGGTGCATCCAGTAGCGGCTGCGCCGGACGGTGTCCCATGCCACAGCCTGATGGTCGAGCAGGGTTTCCGGGTCATCCGCGTCGCTCAGGTTGCTCACTGCTGTGCCTTCTGCTCGCCGAGCAGGAGAAAGTTGGGCCGCTCGTTGGCCCAGACCGTCATGCCCGTTAGCGCGCTAGCGCCATAGCTGGTCAGAATTGCCGTATCAACCGCATCACGGCCGCGGGCGATCACCACCCGACCTGTGCGCGGACGATTGTGGCGGGCATCAAAGGTGTGCCACGCCCCGCCAAGGTAGGCCTCAAACCAGGCATGAAAGTCCATGGGTTCAGGGTTCACTGGCACGTTGATATCGGGAAGGTAGCCGCAGACATAGCGGGCCGGGATGCTCAGAGCCCGGCAGAACATCACGCCAAGATGGGCAAAGTCGCGGCAGACGCCCCTGCGGCTCTGGTAAACATCATAGCCCGAGGTCGCCCCAGTGCTGCTCCCTGCGATATAGGAAATACTGTGGTAAGCCCAATCGCAGATCGCCTGCACACGTCTCCAACCGTCCGGCACGGCACCAAAGAGTTGCCACGCATCGTTGAGCACCAGGTCAGAGGGGCAGTAGCGGCTGGGCAGGGTATAGATCAGGGTCTCATCGGGAAGCTGGTCAACGGGTGTGCCGGGCAGATCGGGCAGAACCAGGTCGTCCGAGGGTGAGACTTCGGCGATGGCGTCGTAGTAGATGCGCTGCATCCCCTGGGGCGCCGTCCACCGCCAGACGATGTTCCCAAAGCTGTCGTTGTAGATGCGCAGCGGCACATCTGGCGTAAGGGACAGCTGCGGCCTAAGAATGCGCTGGGACTCGGTAGAACACGCCTGGGTTATGGCGACGGTCGGCGTTGGTGCCCCCGACTCAAGCACCAGTTCGAAGCCAATCTGGACGTGCATAGCTCCCTGCTCGATCCAATGCGTCAAAGACAAAAAAGCTGAGCGCGCCAGCAACGGCACGATCAGCAGCTTTGCGTCGGTAGTTGTTCTCTACTCTTAGTATAGCCTATATTAGGGAGATCTTGCACCTAACTATGGTGCGGAGGCTGTGACGCCAGGCCGCCCCCGGGCTATGCTCGGCATCCAGGATGAGCCAGCGGAGCGCGGTGCGGCGGAGGTAGTAGCCTGCGGCGAGGCCCGCCTGGCCCGCGCCGATCACAAGGACATCATAGGTGGTCGTCATGTTTGTCAACCTCCAACGGTGCTGCTCCGCCGTTCAAGGATGACCGTATCGCGCCAGCGCCCTTCGAAGGGGCCGTAGGTCATGAGGGCGATCCGCTCGCGTCGGCCTACCTCGCGGAAGCCGCAACGGAGGTGCAGGGCGTAGCTAGCGGTGTTCTCGGGAAAGATGCTGGATTGTAGGGTTCAGATGCCCGCAGCTTCAGTGACGCGGAACAGTTCATAGAGGTGCCTCTACCGCCGGGTCGAGGCCGAGCCGCAATTCGGAGAGCGGGGCGAGGTCGGGGCGGAGGCCGGTGGCGACAACGATTTCGTCCACGGGACCGAGCAAGCGCATGCCAGCGTGGAGCAGCAGGCCCTCGGGGGTGCGTTCGACGCGATCAGTCCGCCAGTCGGTAACCAGGTGAATGATACCGCGCTCAACCAGGGCACGGATCCGCTGGCCGAGCTCGGCGCGGGCGGGCAGCGGATTGGCAAGCTTGCGTGGCTCAACCAGTAGACGGCAAGGCGCTTGCTGGAACCGTCATGAGCACTATAAAGGGTTGTTGTTGACTTCCCCGAGAACCGGCCAGGCCAATAACAACGTGTTCAGCGCCCCCACCCGTAGCGGCCCACTCTGACACAGCGTGCGCAGTAATTCGCGGAAGCGGGCCCGGCTAATCGGGGTGGTGTGGGCGGCCTGGTTGCGCGCCCGCACCAGGATCTCGACCTCATGGATCAACTGCTCGATGCTGACCACGAAGCTCTCGTCATCAGGGTCAACCTGACCGACCCAGACCTGGCCAAGATGCCCGGCAATGCACCCCCAGAGTTCCGGGTTTTTGCGATGGACGCCACCCAGCGCGCCCAGGGTCGGTTTGCCGTGCGGGAAGTCGGCACCCGTGATGCCGGGAATGGCCAGGATGCGGCGCTGGAGTTCCCGTTCGAGAACGCGGGCCACGTGAATGATCGCCGCCGAGTAGTCATTGGCCTGTACCTCGTCGAGTTGATCGCGCAGGTAGATTGCCAACGCAAACGATTCGCGTTCGGCAGGGCCAATCAGGTGCAGGGTGCGATCCAGACCGATGTCACCAAGCTTGGCTTCGTAGCGCCCTAGGTCACGCAAGGCCCCGGTAGCTTCGGCGAAGCGGCGGCTCAACCCTTCGATCCGGGTCAGCGTCTGTTCGATCAGTTCTTCACTGAGCGTGTCAGGATCATCGGCCGCAAAGAGCCGTTCCAGTTCGTTCAAGAGTTCGCGGGTGGTGCGCGGCGGGCGTACCGGTGGGGCCGCGCCCGCTTGCCCAATGATGTGGCAGAGTTGCCCATCGCGGCAACAATGCGTGGCCCGACTCACCAGGTCAACCCGCCAGGGGCCAATGTGCGGCTTCGGGCAGACCAGCAGATCCTCGGCGTCCAGCGCGGTTCCATCACGCCCCAGCAGCAGCCCACGCTCAGCCAGGCTCAGGCTATCGAGGAAGACGCCCTGACAGCGCGGCTGGCGCGGCGTGCGCAGACGGGCGTGGGCATCGTCGAGCAACCCGTGCAGGGTCGTCCGTATCGCCCGCAGATCCAGGGCCGGTCGGAGTTGCTGGATGACGACTTCCTGATCGGGCACGAGGGGCTGATCGCGATCAGCGGGGCGTAGGCGGTATTGGCTATCACCCCGCGCCAGATCTGCACCCGCGCCGCTCAGGAAGGCGAAGAGCAGCGTGCCCTGGTTTTCGCCCAGCAGGGTCAGGTCAGCGATCATACGCTTCACCGGCGACGAGGGAGCCGCCGTGCGCTCACGTTCGCGGTAGTACTTGGCGTCCCAGACCACCCCCGGCTCACGCCAAAAGAGTGTGCCGTTTTGGATCACCTGGGTCATGGGCGGGTCACATCGCCAGAGGTAGAAGTCGGGCCGCACGCCCGGTACGGCGTACTTCTTGAGCGGCGTTGCGCCCCAACGGGCCGGCGGAGTCGGCACGGCCTGGTCGTGACGCAGTTCGTAGATCCGCTGATCAGCGTCCGCGCCCCAACGGAAGTACAGCGCCATCTGGCCCTGGCGAGGGTTCACCCGCACAAGTTGACCTTGCTCCTGGAGCAGGTCGGCCAGTTCGTAGAAGATCCAGACCTGGTAGAGGTAGTTGTCACGTTCAGGATCCGCGCCCACGACGTCGTCGGTAGCGGTAGCGTTCCGGCGTAACAGGTGTAGGCTGCGCAGCCTAGCCCGCCAGGCCAGCAGATCCTCGTAGGCGCTGTTGCCACCAGGGATCAGCCGATCCTGCACTTGGTGCTCCAGCGCCTCGGGGCCGCCCTGCGCGCCGTCGAGGATCTGCTGGGCCACGGTTCTGATACCCGCAAATTGAGGGAAGGCCAACTCGCGCTCGCAGCGCTCGCTGATCGCATTGAGCGGATGGCGCAGGGCTGCGCTGCCGACCGTTAGTTGCTCGTCCCAGAGTAGCCGCTGCACCTCGGCGTGGTACTCCAGCAGGGTCACCACGGCAAGCAGGTTTTCGGGCGTGGCAAAGTCGCGGCGGCGCTGGCGCGTGTAGAGCAGCAGCGGTGCCTCGCCGGGGCGCTCAGCCCAGGCCGCATCAAGGCTGCGCCCCCAGTCGATGCGTCCACGGGCAGGCGGCTCCTCGATGATCAAGTTGCGCGGTGCCTCGAAACTCAGCCGACGCACAATCCGGGGCAGAATGTCCTCGAACAGTTCGTCGCGCAGCACAAAGACCGTGCCCAGGTCACGATAGCGCCGTAGCGCCGCATCCGCACGCTCGGCGGCATGGCTCGTGCGTGCGCCAATCAGCCGCCCGAAGCCGCCCTCGTCGTAGCGCAGCAGTAGGGCGACCAGGCGGGCCTGCATGGCGCTGAACGCTTCGCGTTCAGGCAAGAATGAAGGATGAACGATGAAGGATGAAGATCGATCCAAGGATGAAGGATGAACGATGAAGGATGAAGATCGATCCAAGGATGAAGGATGAACGATGAAGGATGAAGATCGGGCACTCCCGGGACTGATTTCGTCGCTCAGTTCCAAGGGATTGGTCTCGTCGCTCATGTGGTCGCTCCATCCGATCTACCCTTCTGCCGAAGCTTGCGCACAGCGGCTGTGGCACTTCATCCTTCATCCTTCATCCTTCATCGTTCTCTACAAGCCTCGTTCGCCGACAAACCCTCGCAGGCGCGCCGCGAACAGCCCTGCCCCGCTGATGCTCAGGGGCGGGCCAAGGCTGAAGCGTGCCGCGAGGCGTTCACTGCTCAGCTCGTCGGGGCTGGCCAGGCCAAGCAGGGCTAGGTGCGCCGCCTGCCGCGCCGCCGGGAGGCTCGCCAGGATTTTGCCCACCCCGATGGTGAAGCGCTCCGGGTCGCCAGCATGCTCAAGGTAGGCCAACAATACGCGCTGCTCGTCACGCGTGAGCACCTGAAGCTGGTCGGCCAGTGTGTCGGCCAAACCCGAATCAAGGGCCTCTTCCCAGGCCATGCCGATCACGTGACCGCTGAAGAGGGCGCTACAGAGTGCTTCGGCCTGGGCCGTGCCGAGCTGGCGGTAGACGCGGATGGCACCGAAGATGCGCCAGAAGGAGCCAAGCATCAACTCGCCGTCGGGATCGTCCCACGCAAGCCGATAGCTGGGCGCACCGCCGGCCTCGGGCTCGACCCGGGTGATCGTGAGCACATCTTCCCAACTCAGTTGGCCTGTTGCCGGATCATCGGTAACGTCGAGCAGGCCCTGCGCATCGAGTTGGCGGAGTGCCCGCATCGCAGCCGCGCCGCGCTCGGCGTCAGCGAGTTGCGGCCCCGGTGGCAGCACATCAATGAAGGTGAAGCGGCGCTTCATCGCCTCGCTGATCTGGTTGAGGAAGTGGCGATCAAAGCTGTTAAGTGTGCCGATAATGCGGAAGTCGCGCGGTAGGGGCACGTTCAGTTCGCCGTCATCGGTCGGCACGGCTAACGGGCTGCGCTGCCCGCCCAGGGTTGTCAGCAGACTGCCGAAGGCCGCGTCAATCGGTGCCCGGGTGAACTCGTCGATCACCAGCCAGCGCCCGCGACAGCGGATTGTCCCATCCAGTACATCCTGGCGCTGGAAGCTCGCCGGTGGCGTGATGCCGTCGTAGCCGACATAGTTGCTCAGCACGGCCCGGGTCAGGACGCCATGGCGCACCTGGTAGACAAGGGCCGAGCGCCCGCCCTCGCGGATCACCTGGGGCGTAATGCCACCGATCACATTGCGCACGCCCCAATCCTCGGTTGCGGTGACTACTTCGGCCACGTAGCCATCGCGGTAGGTCTGATGCTGCACGGGTCGTGCCGTGGGCGCGATACGCGGGTCGGTGCCGAGCATCAACTGCATGACCGGCTCGGCGTCGCGCCAGAGCACGCGGGGTAGCAGTTTCGCCAGGTGTGTTTTGCCGGTGCCAGGTGGGCCGCTGAGGATGACGTGCTGGCCGGCGACCAGGGCGCGATAGATGCGCAGGATGGTGGCACGGTCGATCAGCAACTCGCGTTGGATTTCGGCGATCCGATCATCGAGTACGCTCGGGTCGAGGATCGGCAGCGCGTCGTTGGTGATTGGCGGAAGCCCGGCCTGGCTCGCCTGGGCCTGCGTCAGGTGGCCGAGAAAGGTATTGAGTGCGCGAGCGCAGTCGTTCGTATCGGCGAGCGGACTGAGGGCGTCGGGGAGCGCCTGCCAGCGCCCATCCCCACTCGGCTTCACTAGTCCGGCCTCCTCGTACCAGGGCAAAAGCGCATCGGCGTAGGGCCAGGCACTGGGCGGGTGGGCGGCACCATCGAGCGGCGCACGCAGCACCGGCAGTTCATGGCGGCCATCGCCGAGCGGCACGAGCAGCGTCAGCGCAGCGTAGCGTAGCACCTGACTCTCAATCGCACCATCGAGGTACAACCAGCGGCGGTAGCTACCGCCCTCAAGCGGCTCGATCAAGCGCAGGCGCAACAGATCGCCAACCAGGGTCGCAGGATCAGGCGGAGCGGCCAGCTGCGCCACCGGTGGGCTAACCCGCCCGAGCCGCTCGACGATCTGCTCTGGTGTGTAGCGCGCATCGTCGAGCAGTGCAGCCAGGCGCACATACGGTTTCAGCGCGGCACCGAGATTCTGTGGTAAGGAGACAGAAGGATTACGCATAAGGAAACCTACGTCCAGATCTGCTGCTCCCAACGGTAGAGGTTCTCGGTGACGAACTGCCGCATAGTTGTGGGTGGACGGTCGAGGAGTTGGACCATCTCGTCGCTCAGCGGCTCGTTCTTGCCGGTGCGGGTCAGGGTGTAGATGATGGTCATAAACGCAATGACGTCCCACTTCACACCGCGACGCCCGAGCCGCAGCCAGAAGTGCGGGGAAGAGGGATTGCGATAGCGGATCGGGCGACCCATCACCTCGGAGAAGATCGTAGCGACCGCGTCGAAGTCGAGCCGTTCACGACCGGTGAGCAGGTACGCTTTGTTACGATGGAGTTCAGGGTTCTGGAAGATCTTCAAGGCCACCCGAGCCACGTCGCGGGCGTCCACGAACGTCGTCTTGTCGCTGCCTGCGGGGATAAAGATCTCGTTGTGTTCGATGATGTCTACGCCATAAGTTGAGAGACCGCGACAAAGGTTCTGCATAAAAAAGCTGGCTCGGAGAATCGTGTAGGGGATGCCACTAGCCTCGATGTGGCGCTCGGTATGATAGTGGGGGATCACCTTCTCACGGTCGGCACCGGGCACGCTGAGGTAGACAATGTGCTGCGCACCAGCCCGCTTGGCAGCGTCTACGAATGGCGTAATGCGGGTTTCGGCAGTACGCGGCGTGGGCAGAGGAAAAATGAGAAAAAGAGTACTCACGCCATCGAGTACCATCTTCCACCCGGCACGGTCGTCGTAGTCGAATGGCACAACTGGCACCTGATCGCCGTAGCACGCCTTGATTTTGTGGGGGCTGTGAGCAGCGATGCGGTAAGGTTTGGGATAGGTGCCGCCGCACAGCAGATGGGTCACCTCGGAACCGACGTTGCCAGTAGGCCCGGTCACAACCAGCATGACATACTCCTCAATGGGGTCTATAGTCAGGTAGTGATAGTTTCGCACCGAAATACGCTATCTGCAGTATCCTCTCCAAAAGCGATGGATCAGGCTGCCGATGGCACAGCAACACCCGCCCGCTGGGCCAGGCGTTCAGCTAAGGTGGGCGTGGTCTCCGGCGTGACGATCCGGTCGTGGAGATAGTGAAAGAACCCCACACCAAGTTTGGCGGCGGTGGCGGCTAGGGTTTGGA
>JBLWKA010000033.1:0-41216 GCA_048381555.1 Oscillochloridaceae bacterium umkhey_bin13 | reverse complement strand
TGCCCCCACCCACGATGATATGACCCTGGTGGTGGTGCGGGTGCATTAGGTTTGGCGGGAGGGCCGAGCGTGCGCTGATGGGCGGGGCATGCGGTGATGGTTGGAACGTAGGGGCGACCCGCGTGGTCGCCCTGGGCAGCCACGCGGGTCGCCCCTACGTTCCCATACCGGTTGTTGCCGGGCCAGATGTTTCCCAACATCAGATGTATCTTCCGGCACATTCCTTGCTCTGTTCAGCGTGACCTGGGTACTTGGGTTTTGTCTGAACACAGAAAGGGTGCCGCATGCGGATTTCTCACCTCTTTGATCCAACCTGGCGTGTGATGTTGACCGTGATGTTGACGATGGGTCTGTTGGCCGCGCCACGGGCGGTTATGGCGCAGAGTCCTGCAATTGTTTGTACGAGTGGCTATGCGCTGTGGGCTAATGGCACCGGTCGGGACGAGACCATGATGATTTCGGGGAGTGATAATGAGATCGAAGGTCTGGTGCGTTCGAATGCCGACCTGCGCCTTAGTGGTTCGAACAATCGGATTACGGGTATCGCCGAGTATGTCACCCGTTTTGAGGATGGCGGGGACAATAATCGTTATGATGGGCCAACCCGGGTGAGCGTGAGCCTGCCGCCGGTCAGTTACCAGATTGCCGATTACCGGCCCGGTGGCATCATTGCGACGGCCGCCCAGGCGATCGGGCGCTATCGGACGATCACCGGTGATTTCGAGGTGAGTGAGCCAACCACCCTCAGCGGCTTGTACTATGTGACGGGTGACGTGAAACTTAGTGCGAGCAACATCCGGGGTGAGTTCACCATTGTGGCTGAGGGCACAATTGACGTGAGTGGTTCGGATCTTGAGGCACGTCCCTTTGCTGATGGGTTGCTCTTGCTTTCGAACAAGCAGGGCAGTGGCGAGCCGGTGATCAAACTGGCGGGAAGCGACCTGGAATTGAGGGGGAGCGTGAGTGGACTGGGCGGCATGGTCGAGTTGTCGGGCAGCGACATCGAGATCAAGGGCATGGTCTTGGGCGAGATGCTCAAACTGAATGGCTCGGATCTGGAACTGAGCTTTGATGCCGCCTTCTGTCCTGGTTCGGTCACGACCCCAGAAGCCCCGCCCGAGGAGCCGCCCGCCGAGATCGAGGTTGGCGAGGAGATTGTGCGGCGGGTCGAGGTGATCAACAATGTCACCTTCATCACCATTCAGATCGTGATCCGCAATAAGGGTGGTCTGGCCCGTGATGGGCGGCTGGTGATCGATCTGGGCGATGATGACGACGACGACGACGACCGCTTTGAACTGGTAGATATTCGCTTCATTGAAGGGATCGGCTTTGTCCACGAGCGCAACAAAGGGCGGGTCGTGATTGGCTTAGGCCAGTACAACCTGATCCAGCGGGGCAACAATATCGTGGTCAGCATTACGTACCGCTTGCGTGACGGCGTGCGCGGCGACGATGATGACGACGACGATGATCGCTCAATCAACTTCAAAGTGCGCAGTCGCATCCTGTTTGGGGATGGCCGTGGGCGGCGGGCAGTCGTTTTGCCTGTGATCATCATTGCTGTGCCGGTAGTGGTGATCGTGCCACAACCCCGCATCATTGTGGTCGAGCGTCTGCCGGTTGAGCGGATCGATCTGCGCTTCCGCCCAATCTGGATTGAGCGCGGCGGGCTGTTGATCTTCGGCTTGCCGCTGGGCGAACCACGGGTACGAGCCGACGGGACGATCGTGCAATACTTCGAGCGGGCCAGGCTCGAATTGCGGCCCGACGGCACGATCACGCTAGGCCGTCTGGCCGCCGAACTAGGCTATGCCACGGTGCCGACGGTGCGCTTCGAAGATCTCGACGACGATGATCGGCGCTGGTACACCTCGGCGACTGGTCACGTGATCGGGGCACCGTTCCGGAACTTCTGGTCGCGCCCGCTGGGCCTGTTGATCTTCGGCTACCCGATCAGTGGCCTGTTCACCGATGATGATGGCTACCTGGCCCAGTGTTTCGAGCGGGTTTGTTTGCAAGCCTTCCCCGAATTTGCGGGGACACCCTATGCGATCCAGTTGCGCCTGCTCGGGGTCGAACTGCTCGAACGGGGCGACGACGACGATGATGATTAAAAGATGGATCAGCACGGGTGCCAAAGCACCCGTGCTGATCCACCTGGGCGCAGGGTGGCGGGCGGTGGCAATGCCATTGACTACGCCCATGGTTGGTGTAGGGGGCGCAGTCACCCACATGCCAGAGCTGTTGCAACGTTCGCTGGCCCGGCGGTCAAGCCGCGGGCTACGGTTGGCAACGTCCACCTTCGTGGGCTAAACAGGCCACGGAGGTGGACGTTGCTTGGCGTAGCCGAGGCGTTCACGCCCACGGCATGGACGTTGCATCAGCCCTGACCCACATGCCACCACCGGAGACGGCATGCTACAATATTCCTGCCACCCATTAAGGAGGAAGACGTATGCCAACGCCCTTTCCTGGCATGGATCCCTACCTAGAACATCCTGCCCTCTGGCCGGATGTCCATAATAGCCTCATTGTTGCGCTTCGTGATGCACTGGCCCCACAAGTGCGCCCACGCTATTATGTCGCGGTAGAAGAGCGGATTCATATGGTTGAACCGGGTGATCTGGTCTTTGGCGGGCGTGCTGATGTTGCAGTAGGGGCACTTGCGGCACCGCCGAACGATCTAAACGATGCTGCCATGATCGAATCCGACGGCGGCGTGCTGATCGAACTGGCGATGCCGGTGCAGATCCGTGAAACCTATTTGGAAGTGCGGCTAGTTGGATCGCACGAGGTCGTCACAGTATTGGAGGTGCTCTCGCCGACGAATAAACGGCCCGGCGAAGGGCGCGAGCAATATCTGCGCAAGCGCAACGTGATTCTTGCTTCGATGACGCATTTAGTCGAGCTTGATCTGCTGCGGGCTGGCGAGCCGATGCCGTTCCAACGCCAGCGCCAGATGAGTGACTATCGCATCTTGATTAGCCGTGCTGCGCAACGCCCAAAAGCCTGGTTGATCCCCTTTGGTCTGAAGCAAGTGATGCCCAGTTTTACGATCCCGCTCTATCCTGGTGATCCCGAACCAAGCGTGGATCTTAATCAATTGTTGCATGACCTCCATATGCGCAGCAGCTACGACCTGCGCGTGGATTATCGGTATGACGCTGAGCCACCCTTGCATGGGGCAACGGCGGCGTGGGCCGATGCGCTGCTGCGCGAAGCGGGCTTGCGGTAAACGATTTTGGGTTGTAGGTTTTGGATTTTGGATTGTCGCACGTGTCTGCTGGGGCACGGCCCCCGAAATGCCTTCACAACGGTACGCCTAGCGGCGGGGAAGCGCGGCGGGGCGCGGGGGCACGGCCCCTGAAATCCCCCTATTCAGATGGAGGGTAACGCGTACGCTTACCCTCCATCTGAATAAATCAAGTATTTCCTGTGTTTATTGACAAAACCCAGAAGGGCTGGTAGACTCATAGTAGTTCACAGGATGACTAACTATGATGGTTATCGGTTACGCCACATCCAGCCCGGCGGGTCAGATCTTGCAATACCTTCAGCGCCAAGGCGAGGCGACGGTGAAGGATCTGGCTGCGCTGCTCGGGGTCAGTGCCAATGCGGCCCGCGAGCATCTGATCCATTTGCAGGCCGAGGGTCTAGTAGCTGTGCGTACCGAGCGTCACGGTCCGGGTCGCCCGCGCATGGTCTATGCGTTGAGTGACGCTGCCCGCAGTCGCTTCCCGAAGCAGTATGATCGCCTGATCACCGGCCTGTTGCGCGAACTGATTGCGCTCGAAGGGCCAGATAAGGTTGATCAACTGCTGGAGCGGGTCAGTCGCCGTCTGGCTGATGAGTATGCCGACCGCATGGCCGGTGACGATGTGCCGGCCCGCCTGAACGAGTTGCGCCGCCTGCTCGAACAGCGCGGCGTGCCCGCCGAAGTGGCCGAAGCAGGTGATGGGATCCGGCTGTTCGCCTGCCCCTTTCACGAGATTGCCCAGGATCATCCCGAGGTCTGTTCGATGGAACGCCAGATGATCGAATATGTGCTTGGCGAGAAACTCGCCCTCGAGTCGTCCATCCGCGAAGGGGCGCATACCTGCCGCTTTGTGGTGCGCAGTGGGGCCATCCCCCTGATCTTGACCGAACGGTAGTCGTTAGTCGGTAGCTTGAAAGTCACAAGAGGAGTCCATGAGCCACGATCTGGTGATTCGCGATTTGCGTGCCAACATTGGTGACAAAGAGATCTTGAAGGGTGTCAATCTGACCGTGCAGGGTGGTACCGTGCATGCAGTCATGGGCCCCAATGGCAGTGGCAAGAGTACCCTGGCCAACATTATTGCTGGCCATCCTTCGTATGAGGTGACCGGGGGCGAGATCTGGTACAAGGATCAGAATATCCTCGAACTGGACGCCGATGAGCGCAGCAAGCTCGGGCTGTTCCTGGCCTTCCAGTACCCGGTCGCGGTGCCTGGGGTTACGGTTGCCAACTTCTTGCGCGCCGCACTGAACGCCCATCGCGCCGAAGAGGGCAAAGATCCGAAGCAGACCGCCATCCCGATGGCTGAGTTCCGCAAGCAGCTGCGTGCCGGTATGAAGACCCTCGAGATGGACGAGGGCTTTGCGCGTCGCTACCTGAACGAGGGCTTCTCGGGCGGCGAAAAGAAGCGGCTCGAAATCCTTCAGATGACCTTGCTCAAGCCGAGCATGGCGGTCATGGATGAGACTGACTCGGGCCTTGATATTGATGCGCTGCGCATCGTTGCCGAGGGTGTGAATCTGCTGGCTGGCCCGACCATGGGTGCGCTGGTGATTACCCACTATCAGCGCCTGCTGAACTACATCAAGCCGCAGTTTGTCTCGGTCATGATGGAGGGGCGGATTGTGCGCGAGGGCGGCCCCGAACTGGCCCTTAATCTCGAAGAAAAGGGCTACGACTGGCTGCGTGAGGAGTTGACCGGCGCGGCGTAGGGCGGTTGTAGCTTTTGGGTTTTAGCTTTTGGATTGTGGATTGCGCCGCAGTAACCACGTTATTGAAGGATCGAGGGCTATGAGTTTGACCTTGAAAGATCTAACTGCTGCAACCCTGGCCGAGCGGGCCCAGGCGGCACATGAGCCGTCTTGGCTAATCGAGCGCCGGGTTGCGGCTTGGGAATATTTCGCCCAAGCTGGCCCGCCCGAGTGGCGGCGCACTGACCTGAGTGGCATTGATCCGGCGAGTCTGGATCTGACCGCGACGGCGGCCCTGACGCTAGAGATCGACCCGGCGCTGACGGCCCTGGGTGTAGTTGCCAAACCGCTGCGCGAGGCTCTCCAGAGCCATGGGGCGGTGATCGAGGCCCATCTGGACAGTGCGGTCGTGCCGCTTGAGCATAAGTTCAGTGCGTTGCGGGCGGCCCTCTGGCAGGACGGGGCTTTTATTCATGTGCCGCGCAATGTGGCGGCCGAGTTGCCAATCCGGGTGCGCTACACCATGCCCGAGGGTGGCCGCACGACCTTCCCGCGCACCCTGTTGATCGCCGACGAGGGTTCGAGTGTCACCCTGATCGAAGAGTTCACCAGCGCTGATCAGGCCGCTCCGGCCCTGGTTGGCGCGATCAGCGAGGTCTTCGCTGGCCCTGGCAGTAGCGTGCGCTTCATTAGCATTCAGCGCTGGGGCGCAGAGGTCTACCACATCGCGGGGCAGAAGGCCGTGCTCGAACGCGAAGCGAACCTCGAATGGACTAGCATTGCGCTCGGTGCGCAGGTGCAGCATGTCGAGTCGGAAACGGCGCTCAAGGGCAATGGCTCGCGGGTCAATTGGCTCGGGGCGACGTTTGCCAACCACAAGCAACTGCTGCTCAATGCGCCCTGGTTGCGCCACGTTGGCTACCATTGCGAGAGCTTTATGCAGTTTAAGACCGTGGTCAACGATAGTGGCTACTCGGTCTTTGATGGCATGATCAAGATTGAGCATGAGTCGCAGGCGACCAGTACCCGGCTCGAAGAGCATGCGCTGCATCTGAATCCCGGTTCCCGCAACGACTCGATCCCGGGCCTCAAGATCGATACCAACAGTGTGCTCAAGGGCGGCCACGCCTCGACCAGTGGTGATGTGGACGAGGAGCAACTGTTTTATATGCAGGCCCGTGGCATCAGCAAGGACGAGGCCAAGCGCATGATTGTGATGGGCTTCTTCAGCCCGGCCCTCGCTACCATTCCGGTTGAGGCGCTGCGCGAGGAGCTTGAGGGGATTATCGAGGGGAAGATTTAGCGCATTGCGCTCAAGCTTCCCCTCGGGGGAACCGGGGAAACCATGTTTCCCCGCACCCCGGTTGGTAAGCAAAGGGTTCTGGTGCAAGCCGCTTAGATGCTGCTAAGCAACAAGGTGTCTGGTCGTGCCGGATGGAGCACCGTGCGCCTCCATTGTCATTCCGAACGGAGCCGTAGGCGCAGTGAGGAATCTTCATTGATCAGCAGGGAAGACCCCTCGCTAGCGCTCCTAAGAAACAAAGCCTGTTTCTCTCAGCACCACTGGCCGACGGGCCATAGGATCCTCGGGGTGACAATGGAGGCTTTGGGGTGACAATGCGGCAGTGCTATTTTCTATTTTCCTAGACTCAGGTTGATCGTATGGCAACGCTGACCCAATTTGATGTGCTGGCGATCCGGCGCGAGTTCCCGATCCTGCAACAGGAGGTCAACGGGCACCGCTTGGCCTTTCTGGACAGCGGGGCTTCGTCGCAGAAGCCGCGGGTTGTGATTGACTGCCTCGAAGACTACTATCGGCGCTATAACGCCAATGTCCACCGTGGCGTCTATAAGCTCAGTGAAGAGGCGACCTTTGCCTATGAACGGGCGCGGGGCAAGGTCGCACGCCTGATCGGGGCACGCAGCCAGCGCGAAGTGATCTTTGTGCGCAATACCACCGAGGCGATCAATCTGGTGGCCCATAGCTGGGGTGGAACCAACCTTGGCCCTGGCGACCGTATTCTGTTGACCCTGATGGAGCACCATGCCAATATTGTGCCCTGGCAGATGTTGGCCCAGCGCACCGGGGCCGAGCTCGACTACCTGGGGATTGATGGCGAAGGCCGTCTGATCCTCGAAGAGCTTGACCAGAAGTTGACCGAGCAGACCAAACTGGTGGCCGTGACCCATCAGTCGAATGTGCTTGGCACGATCAACCCGATCGCGTTCCTGGCCAAGCGTGCCCACGCCGTCGGGGCCAAACTGCTGGTTGACGGGGCGCAGAGCGTGCCCCATATGCCCGTGAATGTGCAAGAACTGGGTTGCGACTTTCTGGCCTTTAGCGGCCACAAGATGTGTGCGCCCACTGGGATCGGTGTACTCTGGGCGCGACGTGATCTGCTCGAAGCCATGCCGCCGTTTTTGGGGGGTGGCTCGATGATCAAACTGGTCGAGCTTGAGCAGAGTACCTATGCCGATGTGCCTTCACGCTTCGAGGCCGGTACGCCAGCGATTGGCGAGGCGATTGCGCTCGGAGAGGCCTGCGATTTTCTGAGTGGGATTGGCATGGCCGCGATCCAGCAATACGAACACGAACTGCTGACCTATGGGCTCGAACGGCTCAGTCAGGTTGACGGCCTGACGATCTACGGGCCGCACAGCGCCGAAGATCGGGGCGGCGCGATCAGCTTTACGCTGGACGGGGTGCATCCCCACGATATTGCTGCCATTCTGGATGGCGAAGGCGTGGCCGTGCGGGCCGGTCACCACTGCACCCAACCCTTGCACCGCTTCTTTGATATTCCTGCCACAACCCGGGCGAGTTTCTATATCTACAATCTGGCCGAAGAGGTTGACCGCCTGGCCCATGGACTCGAGAAAGCACGGAGGATGTTTGCCTGATGGACGATATCTACCAGCAGCAGATCCTCGAACACGCCAAGTATCCCCACAACTTCGGCACCCTGGCGGAGGCGACGGTCTCGCACGAGGAACACAATCCACTCTGTGGTGACCGGGTTCGGATCGATCTGTTGATCGAGGGCGAAGTTATCACTGATGTGCGCTTCTCGGGGCGCGGCTGTGCGATCAGCCAGGCTTCGGCCTCGCTCTTGACCGATGAACTCAAGGGTATGGCAGTGGCGCAAGCCAAAGCCTTCAGCAAGGACGATTTACTTGAACTGATTGGACTGCCGCTAAGTAAAAATCCCACCCGCTTGCGCTGTGCCCTACTCTCGCTTAAGGCGCTCAAGGTTGGTCTATACGGAACCGCCCAGATTCACGACGACGAAGACGAATTCTAAAGGAGTATCCCAATGGTCGCTGAGGCAACCAATCTACAGTTTGATTACACCAAGTACGGCTTCCGCAACGAAGAGAACTACCTGTTCAAGGCTCCCAAGGGCTTGAGCGAAAAGGTGGTGCGTGAACTGTCGGGCATGAAGGACGAGCCCGAGTGGATGCTCAAGCGGCGGCTCAAGGCGCTCGAGATCTTTATGAAGAAGCCGGTGCCGCTGGCCGGCATGTGGGCCAATCCGGAACTGGCCGACCTGAACCACGATGATATTCACTACTTCGTGCGGGCTGGCGAGCGTCCCCAGACCGATTGGGACGCCGTGCCCCAGGAGATCAAAGACACCTTCGAGAAGTTGGGCATTCCCGAGGCCGAGCGCAAGTTTCTGGCGGGCGTCGGTGCCCAGTATGAGTCCGAAGTGGTCTACCACTCGCTGCGCGAAGAGTGGTCGAAGCTCGGCGTGATCTTCCTTGATACCGATACCGCGCTCAAAGAGCATCCCGAGTTCTTCAAAGAGTATTTCGGCACGATTATTCCGTCCGCCGATAACAAGTATGCGGCCCTCAATACTGCCGTCTGGTCGGGTGGTTCGTTCGTCTATGTGCCCAAGGGCGTCAAGGTAGACATTCCGCTCCAGGCCTATTTCCGGATCAATGCCGAGAATATGGGCCAGTTCGAGCGCACCCTGATCATTATCGAAGAAGGGGCCGAGGCCCACTATATCGAGGGCTGCACCGCGCCGATCTACTCGACCAACTCGCTGCACTCGGCGGTGGTCGAAGTGGTCGTCAAGAAGGGTGGCAAGTTCCGCTATACCACCATCCAGAACTGGGCCAACAATATCTTCAACCTGGTGACCAAGCGCGCTATCGCCCAGGAAGAGGCCAGCATGGAATGGGTGGACGGCAATATCGGCTCGAAGTTGACCATGAAGTACCCCTCCGTCTACCTGATGGGGCGCAAGGCGCGGGGCGAAGTGCTGAGCGTGGCCTACGCGGGCAAGGGTCAGCACCAGGACGCCGGGGCCAAGATGGTGCATGCCGCGCCCGAAACCACCAGCCGGATTACCAACAAGTCGGTCAGCAAAGATGGTGGCAAGACCACCTATCGTGGCCTGGCCAAAGTGGCCCGCGGTGCCTACGGCTCGAAGATCAACGTCAACTGTGACGCCCTGATCCTCGATGAGCGCTCGGCCTCGGATACTATTCCCTTCATCGAGATCGAAGAGGATCGCTGCACCCTGGCCCACGAGGCGACCGTCGGGCGCATCGGCGAAGAGCAACTCTTCTACCTGATGAGCCGTGGCCTGCCCGAGGCCGATGCGCTCTCGATGATCGTGCTTGGCTTCATGGAGCCCTTCACCCGCGAGTTGCCGATGGAGTACGCGGTGGAACTGAACCGCCTGATCCAACTCGAAATGGAAGGCTCGGTCGGCTAGGGTGTATGACCTGATGGCTATGCAAGGCAAGTGCCAGTTTAACCCCTGGTGCTTGCCTTGTGTTTTATGATCGGTGCTTGTTCGCTCCCTCTTCCTGGTTATGCGGTAGATGCTAGCCCTTTTCACCCCCCACCCCCCCGGCCCCCCTCCCCCTCCAGGGAGGGAGGGGGGAGTTTGCCAAAAAGCTTATGCTGCTGCGGTACGGCTCCTCTCCCTCCTTGAGGGGGAGGGGGGAAAGGGTAAGCACGAGTACGTGTTTGTCCCTTGATCGAAAGGATTCTTCCATGCCTACAACCCAAATCACCACCCTGGCCGATCTGACGGAAGGCACCGGGCAGGCCTTCGACGTGGCTGGACGGCGGATTGCGGTCTTCCGTACCGCCGATGCCTTCTACGCGATTGACGATACCTGCTCGCACGCCGAGGCTTCGTTGAGCGAAGGCGATTTTGATCCCGATGAACTGTGTGTCGAGTGCCCGTTGCACGGTTCGATTTTCGATCTGCGCACTGGTAAGCCGCGTACCTTTCCCGCCTTCGAGCCGGTGGCGACCTATCGGGTCTTTGCCGAAGGCGATGCCTTATTTGTTGAGTATTCCGATTAAGAACTTGACTTAACACAGGGGCGCGAGTACAATGCCCGGTGAATGCTTGCGATGCGGAATCCAATCCGATTCATGCAATGCAAATTCAGGCGATGATGTGGTCATGCGGTCATATGATGATGCGGTTATGCGGTCATATGATGATGCGATCATACGCTCAATAAGAAACGGAATCCCTCATGAGTGGTTATGCCCATCCCGAAGTGCTGGCTGATACCGGTTGGGTCACCAACCATCTTGGTGACCCGATGGTGCGCTTGTTGGAGAGCAACGAAGATCTGTTGTTGTACGAGACCGGCCATCTTCCGGGTGCGGTCAAGATTGATTGGGTTGGCGACCTGAACGATCCGATCCTGCGTGATTACCTTGATGCCGAGCGTTTCGCTGAGGTCATGGCCAGCAAGGGGATCTCGAACGATACGACCGTGGTCTTGTATGGCGACAAGCACAACTGGTGGGCGACCTATACAATGTGGGTCTTCAAACTGTTTGGCCACCGTGATGTGCGCATCCTGAATGGCGGACGGGCCAAATGGATCGCCGAGGGTCGCCCAATCACCCGCGAGGTTCCAACGTATCCCCGGGGGCGCTACACTGCCCCGCCCCGCGATGACCACAGTATTCGTGCCTTCCGCGACGAAGTGCTGGCCCATCTTCGGCAGCCGGGTACGGCGCTGGTTGATGTGCGCAGCCCGCAAGAGTTTAGTGGCGAGCGCACCCATATGCCCGAGTATCCCCAGGAGGGGACGCTGCGTGGTGGGCATATTCCTACGGCGGTCAATGTGCCCTGGGCCAAGGCGGTCAACGAGGATAGCACCTTCAAGTCGGCTGACGAACTGCGCACCCTGTATGGCGAGTTAGGTGTCACCCCTGATAAGGACGTGATCTCGTACTGCCGGATCGGTGAGCGCTCCAGCCATACCTGGTTCGTCCTGACCTATCTGCTCGGTTATCCCCGCGTCCGCAACTACGATGGTAGTTGGACCGAATGGGGGAACGGCGTCGGCCTGCCAATCGAAAAGGGCTAAGCCTATTTTGGGTTTTAGCTTTTGGATTTTGGATTACACCGCAGGGCAGCCCAACGCTACATAGCTCATTGAGCGATGTGGCATTATCAACGGCAATTGGTCTCCATGGATCGCCAAGCTATTATTGAACGCCTGCTCGAACATTATGAGCACCCGCGCCATCACGGGCCGCTCACTGATGCGACCTTGGTGCAAGCAGGGGGCATTCCCGAGTGTGGCGATCAGGTGACGATCTATCTACAACTTGATCCGCGTGGCGAACGGATTGAGCGGGTCCAGTTTGAGGGGCGCGGCTGCACGATTAGCCAGGCC
The DNA here is from genome assembly GCA_048381555.1 of Oscillochloridaceae bacterium umkhey_bin13. Lineage (GTDB taxonomy): Bacteria > Chloroflexota > Chloroflexia > Chloroflexales > Chloroflexaceae > Viridilinea. The sequence goes on along the minus strand of JBLWKA010000033.1, from coordinate 29,594 downwards.
GCCGCGTCCCTGCTGGCCGAATATGCGCAAGGGGCCTCGTGCCAGTCGCTGCTGACCATGGACGATGCCGCGATGCTCGAACTGGTTGGCCGTGAAGTCGCCCAGGCCCGCCCGCGTTGTGCCACCCTGGCTTTACATACGCTCCAGACGGCTTTGCATAAAGTGATGTAGCACGCTGCGTCCCTCCCAAGTGACTGTACCGTGGTAACGATCTATGACGACACCGCTTGATCTGATTGGCAATACACCGCTGCTGCGCCTCGATGCGGCCGTGGGTGGCTTGCCGCCCGGCGTGGCCCTCTATGCCAAAGCCGAGTGGTACAACCTGGGTGGTTCGGTCAAGGATCGCCCGGCCCTGGCCATGGTGCGCGATGGCGAACGGCGCGGCCTGTTGCGCCCCGGCATGCGTATCGCTGATGCGACCAGTGGCAATACCGGGATCGCCTATGCCACGATCGGGGCCGCCTTAGGCTATGGAGTCACGCTCGCTCTGCCCGCGAATGCGAGCCCCGAACGGATTCGTACCTTGCGTGCGCTCGGGGCCGACCTGATCCTGACTGAGGCTGCCGAGGGTATGGATCGGGCGATTACCACGATTCGGGAACTGGTCGCCCGTGAGCCGGAAGGTTATTTCTATCCTGATCAGTATAGTAATCCGGCCAATCCGCTGGCCCATTATCAGACCACTGCGCCCGAGATTTGGCGGCAGACTGAGGGCCAGGTGAGCCATTTTGTGGCTGCGTTGGGCACCAGCGGCACCTTTATGGGCATCAGTCGCCGCTTGCGTGAACTCAACCCGCGCCTGCAAGCGCTTGCCGTGCAACCCGATGGCCCCTACCATGCGCTCGAAGGCGTGAAACATATGGCCTCGACCGCGATGGTGCCCGCAATCTACGACCCGGCCGCCCCCGATGAGGTGATCACGGTGACGAGTGAGGCGGCCTTTGCGATGGCGCGGGCGCTGGCTCGCCGGGCGGGCTTGCTGGTGGGGATTTCGGCCGCTGCCAATGTGGCCGCAGCCGTCCGGGTGGCGCGTAGCCTCGTTACCGGCACCGTGGTCACGATTCTGTGTGATAGTGCCAATCGCTACCTGAGCGAGCGCTTTTGGGAAGAGGATGCCTATAGCGCCGGAGCGGGGATCTAAGCCTATTTTGGGTTTTCGATTTTGGATTGTGGATTGTACCGCAGGGCAGCCCAACGCCAATGATCGCGTTGTGCAAGGCTGCCTTATCAATGGTAATTGGTAGCATGACGATGGTACATGAACCGAGTTTGACCCTTAGCCCTGAGGTGGCAGCGGCGATTGCCGCGCACGCCGAGGCGACCTATCCCGATGAGTGTGTCGGCCTGCTTTTGGGGCGGCTCGACGGGGTTGCTAAGCTTGCCAGCGTCGCTTTTGCGGTCGAAAATCGCTGGTCAGGCCAGGTAGCTCTGGCCGAGGGCGACGATCCGACCTCGCGGCGGGATCGTTTCTACCTCGATCCGCGTGACTACATGCGCGCCGATCGCGCCGCCCAGGCCCAGGGCCTTGAAATTATTGGTTGTTACCATTCGCATCCCGACCATCCCGCCGAACCCTCCGAACGCGATCGGGTTGGGGCCCAGGCGATTGGTGGCCCGAGTTTCGCCTTTGCGATCCAGTCCGTCTATGCCGGCAAGGCAACCAGTTTAGCCTCGTGGATTTTGGTTGATAATGGGACCAGGTTTGTGGCCGAAACCGTTTTGGTGCGTTTACCCGAGTCGTCGTGAAGGTTCTGCAGCATTGTCACCCCAAGGATCCTATGGCCCGTCGGCCAGTGGTGGGGCGCGAAACCAGGGTGATTGCACTGCACCCTATTGTTACCCCGAACGAAGTGAGGGATCTTCGCTGCGGATCAGTGCAAATTCCTCGCTGCGCTGCGCTCCGCTCGGAATGACATTGGGCGTGGCACTGCATTCGGCGTGACAGGGACGTTTGTTGCGTAGGAGCGCAGCGAGGGGTCTTTACTGCTGATCAGCGAAAATTCCTCACTCCGCCTCCGGCTCCGTTTGGAATGACACTGATGGCACTGCGCTCCGTTCGATGTGTCCATGGAGCTTTGTTGCTTAGGAGCGCAGCGAGGAATCTGAGCGGGTATGGTAGGATCCTTTGTTACGCGCTGGTTGTCCTTGTAGGTAACCCAAATCAATCCAAGGGAGAAGCATTGTATGGCGGTGACGATTACGATTCCAACCGCGCTGCGCCAGTACGCAGACGGCCAGGCGACGGTCGCACTCGAAGCGGATACGGTCGGGGCGGCGCTGCGTGGCTTGATCGAGCAGCACCCGGCCCTTGGGCAGCACCTGTTTGGCGAGGGTGGCAAGTTGCGCAGTTTTGTGAATGTCTATGTCGGCGATGAAGATATTCGTTATCTGCAGGGCGAGGCCACGCCGTTGCCTGCGGGCGAAACGGTCAGCATCATTCCGGCAATTGCTGGTGGGAGCCGCTGATGGAAACGACGCTCTCGAATGAGGAGATTCGGCGTTACAGTCGCCACCTGATTATGCCTGAGGTGGGCATGGCCGGGCAGCGCCGCCTGAAAGAGGGCAGTGTGCTGTTGATCGGCACCGGTGGCCTTGGTTCGCCGTTGGCCCTGTACCTGGCTGCGGCGGGGGTTGGGCATCTGGGGTTGGTAGACTTTGATGTGGTGGACGAGAGCAACTTGCAGCGTCAGATCGTCCATGGCACCGCGACCCTCGGCATGCCTAAGATCGAGTCGGCCAAAGCGCGTTTGCACGACCTCAATCCGCTGATTGAGATTACGACCTACGAAACCCAGATCAATTCTGGCAACGCCCTCGATCTGATGGCTCCGTACGATATTATCGTGGACGGCACCGATAATTTTCCGACCCGCTACCTGACCAATGACGCGGCGGTCTTCCTGGGCAAACCGAACGTCTATGGCAGCATCTTTCGCTTCGAGGGTCAGGCGACGGTCTTTTCGCCTAAGGATGGCGGCCCCTGCTACCGCTGCCTGTACCCCGAACCGCCCCCGCCTGGATTGGTGCCTTCGTGTGCCGAAGGCGGGGTGCTGGGTGTGCTTCCCGGCGTGATCGGCACGATTCAGGCCACCGAAGCGATCAAGCTGCTGGCCGGGATTGGCGAGTCGCTGATCGGGCGCTTGATGTTGTACGATGCATTGAGCATGCGCTTCCGCGAGTTGAAACTGCGCCGCAACCCGGAATGCCCGGTCTGTGGTGATCAGCCGACGATCCGTGAATTGATTGATTACGAGCAATTTTGTGGCATCCTACCCGAGGTGAAACCCGTGAGTAACCAGGCTGAATTGACCCCCGCCGAATTGGCCGTCGAATTGCGTGGCTCGAACCGGCCCTATCTGCTTGATGTCCGCAACCCCTACGAAGTCGAAATCGCCAGCATTCCCGGCACCGATAAACTGATTCCGGTTGACCAGTTGCCAGCCCGGCTCGCCGAACTGGATAGCGCCGTGGATATGGTCGTCTATTGCCGTAGCGGGGCGCGTAGTGGGCGGGCAGTTGATCTGCTTAAGCAGGCGGGCTTCCGCAAGGTGCGCAATCTGACTGGCGGCATTCTGCGCTGGAGCGATGAGGTTGATCCTTCGGTGGCGAAGTATTAGGTTAGCAGGGGCGTGGGACAAAGCCCACGCCCCTGCTAACCTAGGAAGCCCATGTTGCAACGGAGCACGTCAATGATTACACCTGCATATCTGGCCAGTTGTTTTAGCCGCAACCTTTGGATTATTAAGCAGCAGACTGCGGGCCTGAGCCATGGCGATAGTCTGGTGCAGTTGCCTTTTCGTGCGAACTGCATGAATTGGATTCTCGGCCACCTGATTGTGAATCGCAATCTGATTTTCAATCTGCTTGGTGCCGAGCCGATCCTCGATCCTGACGCAGTTATCCGTTATGATCGAGAGACGGAGCCGATCATATCCGATGAGCCTGGCGTATTGCCGCTTGAGCAACTGCTCGCTACGTTTGAACAGTCCCAAGCGCACCTTGAAACGATCTTGAGTACGCTTACGCCGAACGAGCTTGAACGTCAGGTCGCGCTCTTTGGGCGGCGTTCAATGTCGGTAGCCGAGTGGCTGCTCTTTCTCTATTTCCATGAAACCTACCACACCGGTCAGACTGAGATCATGCGTCAGGCTGCTGGCAAAGACGATAAGGTGCTTTAAGCTTGGTACAGGCAATGCTTCACCGCCACAGTGAGTGGGCACCATCCGGGGTTGGCCCGCGCCACGTCGAGGTCTGGTGTCCGCCGAGTTATGCCGCTGACCCAAACCTGCGTATGCCGGTGATCTATGCCCAGGACGGCCAGAATCTGTTTCCGCCCGGGGCTGCTAATGGCTGGGGGCATTGGGGTGTGGCGGCCGCCATGGAACAGGTTTGTGCGGCCTATGGTATAGCTGGGGCGATTGTGGTCGGGGTCTGGCACCCGCCGCAGCGTTGGCAAGAGTATATGCCCGCCCGGCCACTGTTGCATCCGGCCGCCCACGAACTGGCCGAACGCTTTGTGGCTGAGCATGGCACGCCGGTGTCGGATCAGTATCTCCGCTATCTGGTCGAGGAGTTGAAGCCACAAGTTGATGCAACCTATCGCACCCTGCCTGAGCGTGAGCATACCTTCTTGATGGGATCGAGCATGGGTGGCCTGATCTCGTTCTATGGTCTGTGTGAGTATCCGAGTGTTTTTGGTGGTGCGGCCTGCCTTTCGACGCACTGGTCTGCGGGCGGGGCGGTGTTGGTGGATGCTATGGCTGCGCTACTGCCCCCCGCAGGTGCCCATCGGCTCTACTTCGATTATGGCTCGCTCGGTCTCGATGCCGCGTACGAACTGTTGCAGCAGCGGATGGATGCCCATCTGCACGCGGCGGGCTACCAACCCGGCCACGATTGGCTCAGTTTGAGCTTTGTGGGGGCCGACCACAACGAAGCGGCCTGGCGTGCCCGTTTGCACGAACCCTTGGCCTTCTTGCTGACCCATGGCTCGGCCTAGTGTTTGGATTGTAGGGACGCAGTGTGCTGCGTCCCTACGAAGGCATCCGGGGCGGGCCGGCGTGTCCGGGTGACGGCCCGGTGTGCCCCGGCGACGGGTCGATTCCGCGTAGGGGCAGCTCGTGTGGCTGCCCCGGGCGACCACGCCGATCCGCACCGTGCCCGATCCGCACCGTGCCCGATCCGCACCGTGCCCGCCATCATTCGCTAGTGGTATCGATCGATGGTACGCCACACCGTACACAAACCGGGTTTGGGGTGGTGTTGCTACCCCAAACCCTACCGCCAGAGGCGAACAAGTGCAAGATCCCTGCGGGAACGCGCACAGCGCCGTTCCCGCAGGGGCTACTATGCTACAATAGAACTATCATTCCAGACGCATAGCATACATAGGGGTCAGCGTGAGGATTTCGAGCAAGGGTGACTATGGCTTGCGTGCATTGTTTGACCTTGCCCAACGTTTTGGGCAGGGTCCCGTGCAGAGCGACGAGATCGCCAAACGCCAGGGTATTCCCGTCAACTACTTGAACCAGTTACTGATCACGATGCGGCGGGCGGGCTTGATCGAGAGTCTGCGCGGGCCACAGGGTGGCCATTTGCTGGCCCGTCCCCCCGAGCAAATCACGCTTCTGGAAGCCCTGATCGCGCTCGAAGGTCCTTTGCTGCCCGACGAGCCTGCCCGCGAAGGGCAAACGCCAACTGTTCCTGAGGATCGTGAATTAGTTGATGGGCTCTGGGCCAGTTTGCGTCGCCAGTTCGAAAGCATCCTGGCTGCGACAACCCTTGATGATCTGTGCCAGCAGAAACGCCAGCGGGCGCAGGATGTGATGTATTACATTTAGGGGAGCCCCTAAATGGGGGATTCGGGGGTACCATGTACCCCCGTGCCCCCGCCGCGTGCAGCATGAGGTTTGCGGGTGGCCGATGATGCGCCGGGGTGTGATGTAACCTCTTGCATGATGGCGAACGGTGCGGATCCGTAGGGGCAGCCCGTGTGGCTGCCCCGGGTTACCACGCGGGTCGCCCCTACGGACGACGGTCCCGGGCCCCGGATGCGGGCACGGGCGACAGGCCCCGGATGCGGGCACGGGCGACGGGCACGGGCGACGGGCACGACGGGCACGGGCGACGGGCACGGGCGACAGGCCCCGGATGCGAGCGACGGGTGCCCCAGACCACGGCGGGCTACCAGCCTGAATATCGGGACGGTTACCAGATGCTCCTGGGAAGAGGGCCAGGGAGAACTTGGTTCTCCCTGAAAATCCCCAACGGGTAGCGGCGCTTGCGCCGCTACCCGTTGCATCCAGACAGCCTATGCTATAATCTCGTGACGGCTTTGCATGTAGGACGCGATGGAAGCGGATGTCATGGAGCGAGTGGCGACACGGATCAGCCAGTTCGGGCTGGTGGGTGGGATCAAGCAAGACACGAGCGATCTGATCACGGTGGTTGAACCGGGTTCGGCCTTCACGCCTGATGCCCGGAAAGGCCGCCTGTTTCTGTTGGCTGATCTGGCCGCGCCGGTGCCCCGTGGAACCGCTGCCTGCCAACTGGTGAGCAAAGCGGCCCAACGGGCTTTTTATGAAGATAGTTCGTTCAGTATCACCGCTGCCTTGCGCGGGGCGCTCCGCGCTGCCAATAAGGCGCTCTACGAACATAATTTTAAGCAGTCGGCGGCCCAGCGGGCTTTCGTTGGCCTGTCGTGTGTGGTCTTGCGTGATGGCGAACTGTATATCGCTCAGGTTCAACCCGCTCAGGTCTATGTGCTGAGTGCGGGCCGCCTGCGGGCCCTGCCCACCCATCCCTCCTGGGATCCGGCCCATGTTAGTGTGGCCCCGTTTACCCGCGCTGGAGCGCTGGGGGCTAGTCTGTTTATCGAGCCAGAACTGTTTCGCTGTGCGCTTGGGCTGGGTGATGCGGCCCTGATCTGCGCGGGCAACCTGGCCCAGATGCTTGGACGGGCGGAGGTCGAAACCCTGCTGCGCTTGGCCGATCCCCAGGCAGCGGTCGAGCAGTTGCGCAACCTCGCCGAGACCCACGGGCTGAGTGATACCCAGGCCCTCGTGATCATGCAAAGCCCCGCCCTGAGCGAGGCCGCCCGTACTACTCCACTCAGTCCGACTGGGGTTGGCGAACGCGGTCGCCTGGCCGCCCGCTCGCTCGGTGATTGGCTGGGTGGCCTGATCGGCGAGGCGGCCCGCCTGGGTCGCCGCCGTGAGCATCGCCAGGCCGAGGCCGCTGCGTCGACGCGCCCCGATCCGCTCCATACCATGCCGCCCGCGCAGCCCTATTCGACGCAGCCGATTAGCCGCCCGGCTCCGCTCGAAGTTGGGGCCAGTCTGAGTGAACAGTATACCGATCTGCGTCAAAGCAAGGCCAGTACGGCCCCGCTGCGCCTGGAAAATCTGCCACCCTCGACCTATCTTGGTGAGGGCAGCCTGCCTGGGATGCGCATCCGCCGGATTGATCTGGCGCAGGAGCCACCGGTGGTGCAGGCCCGCCCCTATCGCCCGCGCTTCGAGGAGCGTCCGCTCGTTGATATGTCGTGGGGCGAGCGCATGAGTTTGCCCTTTCGGCGGGCGCGGATTGCGCTTGAAGACCGCACCCGCAAACACCGTAATCGGCGACCGAGCACCGATCCCCATCCGATTATTCGGGGTCAGGGGCTGTCGTATCGCCGTACTCGCCCGCCCTTTCCCTGGACGCTGCTCTTGGGCCTGATGATGGTGGTGGGTGCCCTGATCTTCTACGGCATGACCCTGACCCGCCAGAATGATCAGCAGATTACCCTTGAATATTTTGCCGCCGCGACCGAACGGCTGGCAGCGGTGCGCCAGTCCCCCGATGAAATTGCCACCCTCGATGCCCTCGAACTGGCGCGCCAGGCGATTGACGAAGTGCGGGCCAGTCCGCTGGTTACCGATACCAACCCGGTGCTCTGGTTGCGTTATCAGGAGTTGCAACGTGAGTACGAGCGGGCCCTGGCGGCGGTGCAACGCCTGACCTTCTTGGATAGTCCTACCCTGATCGCCACCCATCCCTTGCCCACGGGGCGTTTTACCAGTGTGATTGTGCCGCCCGCGCTCGCCAATGTCACCGATACCGCCGTCATTGAGCGGCTGCGGTACCTCTATGCGGTCGACTCTGATCCGCAGAATGCCCGCCTCTATCGCATTCCCAAAGATGGCGGTGCGCCTCAGCCCCACCTGAGTCCCGGTCAGGGCGTCGGGACGGCAGTGGTCGGCCCGATTCAGGCGGCGCTCTGGCGGATTGACCAGGTTGTGGCGCTTGATCAATCGCCCGGTGGCTTTGGCTACTATTTTCGGGTGGGCGACAATTGGAACTATTCGAAGCTAGGGGCGAGTGAGATCTGGAACCTGCGTGATCGGATTGATGTTGAAGAGTATGGCGGCAACCTGTATGTCTGGGGGGCCGTGCCCGGCGAAGTGCTGCGCTATCGCTCGGGGAGCTACGGCGATGCGCCTGACTACTGGCTTGATCCTGTCGCTATCCGCGAACTCGAACTGAGCACGGTGGTGGATATGAGCGTGGACGGCAGTATCTACATGCTGCGTTCGAATGGCACGGTGCTGGTCTTTAGTCAGGGGCAGCCGGTGGGCGAAGTGGTGCCCGAGGCGATCACGCCGCCAATTTCGTTGATCAAGGGCTTCTTTGTGACCGGCACTGGCCCCGATGATGGACACTTCTTTCTGGTAGATACGCTGAATGAGCGCATTATCCAGATGGAAAAAGTCAGTGGTACGGTGATCCAGCAGATCAAACTGCGCCCCAACGGTGAGTTGCGGCTGAGCGAGTTGGCCAGCCTGTTTGTGGATGCGGCTGGCGCCCGTCCCATCCTGTATCTGGTCAATGGCAACCAGTTGATTCGGGCGGAACTGCCCGCCCCGCCGCGCCCCTTCCGCGAACTCGTAGATGAGCCGGCCTCATGAAACGCCTGCTCTGGCTGCTTGTCCTCAGCTTTGCCCTGAGTGCCTGTGCCGCCGAACCGAGTGCTCAGGATCTGGTTGGGGCGGGCGGCTCGACCCCGAATGATGTGGTCGAAAACTTTCTCGAAGATCTGAACCAGGCCCTGCGTGACCCGAGTCTGGCTGATCAGGGTGCCCGCCGCGCCTGGGCCGAACGGCTTGCCAGCCATTTTGCCCCCAGCGAACGCAGCGACCAGCGCCTTGTAATGGGCGAGATGCTAGCGGGCTTTGCCGCGAGTGCCGTGAACCCTGCGGTTGGCAGCCGGGCCACGCTCGAACTCAGTTTTAGCGGTACCGAGGTGATCCGCCAAGGCGAAGGACGGGCCCTCGTGCGGGTCGTGGATGGCCTATTGACCCTGAACTTTCTTGATGCCGAAGGCATGATCCTGCGCACCCGTACCGCTGGCCTGACTGACGTGATCGGTCAAACCAGTGGTGGCTTGCCGACGATCCAGGTCGGGCGTGGCTGGTTTTTGACGGAAGGCTAAGGTGAATTCGCCCATGTGTTCCGTAGTTTAATTCCGAACTTGTGTCATACTTGATTGGAATATTTTGGTAGCCCGCCCCATTTCTCGGTCCACCAGTTACCCCTCCCACTTCTCGTTCCTGCCACACTAGCCTTGAATCGGCCACGATTCAGGCCCCGAGTCAGCCCGTACGTGTACGTGGCCTGGCTTGTTGTACGCTTCGAGTAGGGTTGTTGGTATAGCATTGGGCTACCGTATTGTAACAGAGAGGAGGTTGCCCGTATTTCGAAACTCATGTTCTGAGTTGGTCTTCGTGACAATGACTGTTAGAATGAGCAGAACAATGCGTTTGAAGGGATTTGCGCTCAGTCTTTTGATCATGGCAAGCCTGGTTCTGGCCGCTTGTGGTGGCGGAACAGCTCAGACTCCTACGACTCCGCCTGCAACGGGTGGCGGTTCCGGTGACACCGGGCGGGTTGACATTCTTGGCCCGTTTACCGGGGTTGAAGCCGACGCCTTTGAACAGGTGATTGCCGTCTTCGAGGCTGCCAACCCGGGCATCAATGTGGTCTATACCGGTGTGAATGACTTTGATACCCAGATCATCGTCAAGGTGCAGGCTGGTGACACCCCCGACATTGCCGCCTTCCCCCAGCCCGGTGGTGCCGCTCGCCTCGCTGGTGATGGCGAACTTGCTTCGCTCTGGCCCGAAGCACTGGCCAAGTTTGACGAGAACTACGCCCCGTTCTGGCGCGAACTCGGCACCTTTGGTGGCACGCCCTATGGTATGTTCCATCGGGTGAACGCGAAGGGCTTCATCTGGTATAACAAGCCTGCCTTCGAAGCAGCGGGCTACAGCATTCCCAGCACTTGGGATGAACTGATGGCCCTCACTGAGGAGATGAAGGCTTCGGGGATTGCGCCCTGGTGTGAGGGGATCGAGTCGGGTGCCGCTACCGGCTGGAAGGGCACCGACTGGATCGAGAATATCATGCTGCGCACCCAGCCTACCAGTGTCTATGACGATTGGATTGCGGGCACAGTGAAGTTTAGCTCACCCGAAGTGACCGGTGCCTTCGAGACGCTGGGTGAGATCTGGCTCGATCCGGCAGCGGTCTATGGTGGTCAGCAGTCCATCGTGCTGACCAACTTCTGACTGGGGCGCTTGAGGATATTGATCGCGCCGCACCGTAATGCCCTAACCCTTTGCACAGCTACGGGCGTAGGGACGCAGCTACGGGCGTAGGGACGCAGCACGCTGCCTCCCTACGAAAGCGATCTGACGTGTACACCACCGTCCTTTCGATCAAGGAGGATCATGCATGCAACAGGCGGAGTCAACCTCGGCGACGGGGCAACCTACAGGGGTAGGGGGCTGGCTATCGAGCCTCGTTGGACGGATTCTGATCTCGGTCTTTGTCCCGTTGGTGACGTTTATTGTGCTTTGGCAGGGCTTTTTGTTCCTGCGTGATACCCGCATCCCGCTCTGGATCACGGCGATCATTGCGGTCATCTGGGGAGTGGGTGGGGTCTGGATGCTGTTTGCGATTTCGAACTATTTGGTCGAGCAGCTTCCCCATTGCTGGCGGCGGCGCTTGACCCCGTATGTGTTTGTTGGGCCAGCCCTGGCCATCCTGACCTGGTATCTGGTCTTGCCCACGATTCGCTCCTTTATTGCCAGTTTTTATGATGCCCGCGGCCAGAACTTTGTCGGCTTGGCGAACTATATCTTCGCCTTTGCCCTTGGGCAAGATTGCAGTCTATCTGGTCATGCTTGCGGTTACGACCGTGTGGATCATTCCCACGGTTGGCTTGCTCGTCAGTTCGTTTCGGCCCGGTGACGATGTCAAGACCAGTGGCTGGTGGAGTGTTGTTACCAATCCGAGTGAGGCCCGTTTTACGACCAATAACTATCGCCTGTTGCTGGGGATGCCCCTCGAAGGCGAAACCGGCACAGGCAGTAGCCGCTACGATATGGGTCGGGCGGTGATCAATACGATCATTATTGCCTTGCCTGCGACGATCATTCCGATCCTGATTGCCGCCTTTGCCGCCTATGGCTTCGCCTGGATCAGTTTTCTGGGCCGACGAGTCTTATTTATTATTGTAGTCGCGTTGCTCGTCGTGCCCTTGCAGATCTCGCTCGTGCCGATGCTGCGTGACTACCTGCGGCTGGGCTTAGGTGGTACCTACCTGGGGGTCTGGCTGGCCCATACCGGCTTTGGCCTGCCCCTGGCGACCTACCTGCTCTACAACTATATCAGCACCATTCCGCGTGATATTTTCGAGTCGGCCTTTTTGGATGGAGCGTCCCATAACCAGATTGGCTGGGGCCATGCTACGAGTGCCGATCTGCTCCATTGGTAGCACGAGCCGATCGCCTTACAGCCTGATCCTGGTGGCCCTGATGCTGATGGCTGCTGGTCGGGCTGTGCCGTAGATGATGCCGGTCTGCCCACGTTGATCTACAGCGGCCACCGCCACGGCTCGCTCGAATTGCCCTGTCGGGCCACGAGCCATGATGGGTTGCAAACCTGGCACAAGGATCCCGCTAATCCCCTCTGCGATCCGCCCGCCGACCTGGATCTGCTGGCCATGCGTGATCATTGTGTCTGGCCCGAAGCTGGGGGCTGGAGTATGTTGATGGGGGCGGGCTTGCATGGCCGGGGCGGGGCCGCTCTGCACTTTCGCTCGCCCGATCTGCAGAATTGGCGCTATCTTGGCCCCTTGCTGGTCGCCGACGAGTTGCCGCAGGGTCTGCCCTGGACGGGTTCGGTCTGGGAGTGCCCCGATCTCTTTCCGCTTGGGACTGCGTACGCCCTGACGATCTCGGTCTGGGAGCAAGATCCCAACCATAGTTTGATTATGCTGGGCGACTATCAGCATGGACGCTTTCGCCCCACCCAGGCCCAGAAACTCGATTATGGCGATCGCTATTGGTATGCCCCCCAATCTTTCCGTGATCAGCAGGAGCGGCGGCTGGTCTTTGGCTGGATTGCCGAGGGCCGGAACGAGGCCGCGCATCTGGCAGCGGGTTGGGCTGGGGTGATGAGCCTGCCGCGTCAACTCGCCTGTGATGCCGCTGGCCGTCTATGCATCCGTCCCGCCGATGAAGTGACCCGCCTGCGCCAGAATCACGTTAAGCTGGAACCGGTAACCCTTCCCGCAGACCAGTTGGTGCCACTTGACTTCGCGGGTGATACGCTCGAACTCGCCTTGCGCCTGGAGCCGGCTGTGGGTAGCCAGGTGGGCCTGGCCCCTGCGCCGTAGCCCTGATGCTAGCGAAGTGACCTGGCTCTGGTACGATTCGGCCCGTCAGGAGTTACGCCTGGATCGGCAGTGAGCGAGCCTTGATCCCGAGGTAGATCAGACGCCCCATGTGGCCCCGCTGCTGCTCGATTCCGGGGAAGCCCTGGCCTTGCGGATCTTTCTGGATCGCTCGGTGATCGAGATCTTCGCGAACGAACGGGTAGTGATTGCGAGCCGGATCTATCCAACCCGCGCTGATAGTCTGGGCCTGGCGCTTGTGAGCCAAGGGGCTACGACAACGGTTCAAGCGCTAGAGGGCTGGCAGCTCGGACTCACTACACCCTAATGCGTTACCACGCCGCCGTTGCGAACCACCCCACTGCTGGGAGAGGGGGGACTTCGAGGCGAGTCTGTGCCGTTCTGATGCCGTCCGATGCCTATGACGGCTTGTCACACGAAGCGTTCACCTTGTCACCCCGAACGAAGTGAGGGGTCTTCAGTGCGGATCAGTGAAAATTCCTCACTTCGTTCGGAATGACATGGATAGTTGTCCCCCCTATCTATCCTTAATCCCAATCCTAGGAACGGGGAAAACTATGCTTGCTCATCGAGATCCTCAAGGCCGATCGCCATTAAATAGCCCCTGGCCCGTTCGCTGAGCGGGTAGCGCGCAACGAGTTGCCAGAAGCGTGGCCCATGGTTGGCTTCGACCAGATGGGCCAGTTCGTGCATAATCACATATTCGAGCACAAAACGCGGCATCTGGGCTAGCCGGGTCGAGATGCGAATACTGCGGTTGGCCGGGGTGCAACTGCCAAACCGCCGCTGCTGCTCGGTACTCCATTGCAGGCTCGTCCAACTGAGCTTACCGCCAAAATGGCGTTGATTCAAGCTGGTTGCAATCCGCACCAGATCGGCATCATCAAGCGCTTGCCGTTCGTTGCGGCGCTCGAGCCGGGCGATCAAGCGGGCGACAATCGGTTCAAGCTCGCTATCGCTCAGGTGGGCCGGGGCCAGTACCTCGATCGTGCTGCCCACCTGGCGCACTGTGACGGTGCGGGCGCGTCGTTCACTGCGAATGATTTTGATGTCCATAGTAGCGATCTGCTTGCGTCGGGTGACAAGATAATTCCTACTTTTGTGAACTTATGGGCGTATACTGATAGTAGGGTGGCATTGATCTACCTTGAAGCCCTACCCAAAATTCAAAAGTTAAGCTTCAAAATCGTGAGGAGGTGTGCCATGGCTAGCCAGTTCAATGTCGAGACCACCGCCCGCGTCGCGCAAGCCTATCTCGAGTGGGCCTATCTTGAGGAATACCTGAGAGGTTTAGGCTTCTCGCTCGACGAATTGCGCACCATGCCGACTGAACGATCCCGCGAACTGATGCGTGATGCCTCGCTCTTCGCGTCGCTACGGCTCTCCGAAGTCGAGTCGCGCTCGCATCTGGTCGAGGAGTTGCATGGCGGGCCAACGCCTATGTAAACTAGCTGCTAAGGGACTTGCAGCCGGGCCTTAATGAAGGCCGCGCCTTTGCCGAGCCGGGTATTGACAGGGAAGCCCGCCGCGCAGAGTGGGCAGTCCGCCGGATCGTAACTTTCGAGCGGCACGTCGGTGAGGGCAAACAGGCTGGGTGCGCCGAGCTGGGATGCGGTAACGCCCCCCCGGTTACAGAGTGCACCCAGGCCCACCACCTGCCCCCCCGCTGCCGTGACTGCCTCGACCACCAGCCGCGCCGACAAGCCCGTGGTCAGAATATCCTCGACCACCAGCACGCGGCGGCCAGCGACCAGGCGATCATAGCCGCGGCGTAACCGGCGCAGCCGCGCCTCGCCGACCTGTTCTTCTTCGGCATAGACCGCCAGCACCTCGCGTCCAGTCATGGCACTCAGGTGGTGGGCGGTCCATTGGGCCATGATCACCCCACCCACCGTAGGCCCGGCGACCACTTCGACCTCGGCCGACGCAAAGTGTTGGGCTAACAGGGCACAGACCGCCGAGGTTGCAGCCGTATGTGGGTAGAGTGCATCTTTATTGACATAACTACTGCCATGGCGGCCCGACGTATAGACCAGATGATCCCCGGTGACCAGCGCACCAACGGCAGCCAGGGTTGCAAGCACCGAATTTTCCATGATATGTTGTTTAGCGTAACGATGCCTGGCGACTGGTGCGCAGGGCATCAACTGTGACATAGGTGTACCCACGTTCGCGCAACTGGCTGAGGATCGCATCAGTCAGTTCGGCGACGGGTGGCCCACCAAGGGCTTCGTGAAGCACAATCAACGAACCAGGGGCGGTCTGGGTCACGGTATGGCGCACGCTCAGTTCGGCGGGCAGCATCCAGTGGACAGGCATAATGCTACACAGCACTGGTTCGTAACCCCAACTGGTCAAGGCGTGCACCAACGAGCGGCTGATATGCCCATACGGCGGGCGCACACTCGTAATGCTTGCAGGATCGTGGCCGCTATAGGCCGCCAGGAGCAGTTGGGTCTGGTCGAGCATCTGGCGCAACTCGTCCTGCTGCTCAACCAGAAACGAACGATGACGATAGCCATGTACCATCAACTGGTGGCCCGCCTTCGCGGCAGCCCGCACCAACGCGGGATAGGCTCGTACTCGTTCGCCGAGCCACGAAAAGGTGGCGGTGACACCGTGGTGATCAAGCACCTTGAGTAGGGCCGGCGTATCAGTGGGATCGGGGCCATCATCAAAGGTAAGCGCGACCTCGTGGCGGTGCGGGTCACCCATCCAGAGAATCTCGGGGAATTGTCGTTCAAGCAGGCGGGCCACGTCATTGAGTGACGCGGCCGCCGATGCCTCAAAGAGCTGTGCCCACCTCACGCGGCCTAATCCTTCTTGGTCGCATCATCAACGGCGTCTTTGGCCTCTTCGACCTTTTCGGCAGCTTCAGCCGCAATCTCTTCGACCTTTTCAGTCGCCGTCTCAACGGTCTCATCGACCTTCTCGATCACCCCGGCGACAAACTCTTTGCCATCGGTGACCATGCCACTGATCGAGTCCTTGGTGATCTCGATTGCCCCGGCCACCATTTCCTCGCCGTCGGTGACAATCTTCTGTACCGAGATCCCCTCTTCGTCGCTGGTGGTGCGGGTCGTGATCGTGCCACCGGCGGCCGCGACGGCGCTGTAGGCAACTTCTTTCCCGGCTTCAAGTTGGCGGGCAATATCGGCGGTGACGGCGTGGGCCAGCGTATCGCCACCGGCGCGAGACAGTTCGGCTTCGAGTTCGGCGACCCAGGTGTGCTCGATCATGGCGACCAAGGCCGAGGTATTGGGCTTCAGGGCTTCGCCGATCTGCTTGAGGCGATCATTGGGGATGCCGGTATCAATCAGGTGGCTTGCAACCCCACCAATCGCGGCCCCGACGCCACTGCCGAGCAAGGCCCCAATCGGGCCACCGAACAGACCAATGGCCGCCCCGAGGGCCGCGCCGCTCCCGGCACCCATGCCCGCGCTCACGTCACCTCGTTCGCGGATGTGCAACTTGCCTTCGGCATCGCGGCGCACAACGGCGGCACCATGGATCTTGACCAGCCGCTCCTTCTTGGCCTCGACAATCTCCTTCATGGCCTGATCAGCGGCGTCAGGACTCTGGAAGGCCGAGACGATCAGTTCGATCGGGGACTCGCTCATGGCATTAGCTCCTTGCAAATGAGAATTGGATGGTACACCGAATTATAGCCGATGCGGATAGATTTGGATCCAGGACTTAACGCTTCTCGTTCTTATCGGGTAAAAAGAGCGAGAGCAAGAACGAGACGATACTGACGATAATTGCGCCAAAAAAGGCTGGGAAGAAGCCGTCAACAATAAAGCGAATGCCAAAGAAGTTTTGGGCGATCCAGGAAGACAGGCTAAAACAGATTGCGTTGATCACCAGCGTGAAGAGGCCCAGGGTCAACAGCACCAGCGGGCACGAGAGCAAGGTGATCAAGGGGCGAATAAAGGCATTGACCAGCCCAAAGACGGCGGCCATTACAAAGACGGCGAGCCAGGCATTCTGGTCTTCGATCCTGATGCCGGGGACAACCAAGACCGCCACAAACAGGGCAGCGGCGGTGATTGCCCAGCGAATCAACAGGCGCATAGGGACTCCTTGTGCAATAGGCGTGGCGGACACATCGGCACTGTTCCGCTCCTCAGCGATTGTACTCGAGCCAATCCAACGATCAGCTAACCGCTTGGCTAGGATGCTGACTCTGGTAATAAGGTGCTCGTACTATACATCTGCTTGAACCTGTTTGGGCCGGATACCCGCAGTTCGTATGGCTTGCTCCCTCGTTGAAGGAGTCCCGCTTTGAGTAACGCAACTCATGGTCAGTTGGTGCAGATCAATGTCAATCCGCGGGGTGGGGTTCCAAAATACGCCGTACCCAGCGCCGAATTAACCATTAACGGGGTCGTGGGCGATCTGCAACGCGACCGGCGGGTGCATGGCGGGCCTGAACGGGCCGTCTGCTTGTATGCGCTGGAACGGATCGAGGCCCTGCGAGGCGAGGGGCATATGATTGGGCCAGGTACGACGGGCGAAAACCTGACCCTGGCCGGGTTGGATTGGGCCCGTTTGGGTATCGGCACCCGCCTACTGATTGGTGAATGGGTCGAACTCGAAGTAACAGACTTTGCCGCCCCGTGTAGCACGATTGCCGACTCGTTCCGTGATGGCGAGTTTAAGCGAATTTCGGCCAAGTTACACCCAGGGTGGAGCCGTCTGTATGCCCGGGTCTTAAGCGAAGGGGTTGTGCGGGTAGGGGATCGGGTGGTCTGTCTGCTTAATCCTGAACCTGGCTTGCCGCCAGCATAACCAGTTCGGGCAAAACTAAACCGGGCAGGCTCAGTCCGGCCACCCGTACCCGTTGCCGCCGAATGCTGGGGTCGTTCGCAAGTTGCTGACCTGGCTCGCCGGCGAGCCAACGAAGCAAAGCTTGATACTGGGCAGGCGGCAAGGATTGGGCCAACCCGGCCAGAATGCTGCGGGCCAACCCATCACGCTCCGAGCCAGGTTCGGGGGTCAGGGTGGCCGGGGGCAAGGCCACAATCTGCGGGGTGAACGTATCGGGTTGCACCAGAACCCGAATAAAGTTTTCGCCGGGACGGGGGCCACTCGCCTCGAAGCCAACCACATTGCCTGCGTTGGCCCCTGCGAGGGTCTGGGCCTCGTCCCCATTGATCGCCACACGGGTTCCGATATCGAAGCCTAAGCCCTCGTACCAGACAATCCCATCACCATTTTGCATCGCCGCCTCCCTACGGTTCAACCAATCCGCCCCAGTATAGCATCTGGTAACCGTTTGTGGCAGACGATCACGTCGCCCGCCCCGGGGATCGCGTCACCCGCCCCGGGATCGCGTCACCCGCCCCTAGGGCGATTGCATCTTTCTGCCGTGGGCGTGAACGCCTCGGCTATGGCATGCGAAGGCCACCTGCGTGGCCTGATCGAGCCGACGAAGGTCGGCGTTGCCTCCCGTAGCCGAGCCGTTCACGGCGACGGAACGGGCAGCACAGAACGGTGTGATGCGCGGAAGCCCCCCATCAACCGAAGATGCAATCGCCCTACACCCGCCCCGGGAATCCCTGCCCTGTCTGCGCAGACCATGCTACAATACTAAGCCATGGACGAGCTTGCTTTCCTGTTCAGTTGGCAGAATACCCCCTTTTTGCTAGCCCTCGCCACCAGTCTGATTTTGGCATTGATCCAAGTCCTGGGCGGCGGCGGTGGTGATGAGGCCAGCCCCGAGCTTGAGGCGACCGGGCCTGAGCTTGAGGCGACCGGGCCTGAGTTTGAGGCAGATCTGCCCGATGCCGTGGCCGACGCTCCCGGAACTGCGTCTGGCGGAATTTTGGGCCTGTTTGGCGTAGGTAAGCTGCCGCTTATGCTCATTTTGATGGCCCTGTTACTGAGCCTTGGGGCCGTCGGGCTGATCCTCAATAGCCTGATTATGCTCATCTTAGGTAGCTATCCGGCCTGGATGTTTTTGGTGGTCTTGCTAGTGTCGCTGGGGGCGGTTCTGCCGCTCACGCGCAGCATTGCCTTCAATCTGGCCCGGCTGGCCCCTCGTTCGAGCACGGCGATTGCCCATACCGACCTGGTCGGGCGGGTTGGCCTGGCAGTGAGCCCGATCAGTCGCACCTACGGGCGAGTCAGTGTGCGCGATCACCACGGCACGTTGCATACCGTGTTTGCGATTACCGAACAGGATGAGGCACTACCCATCCAATCCGAAGTCGCCTTGCTGAGCTATGATCCGGCCCGGCGTCATTTTGTGGTGCGCCTACTGCGGAGGTAGCGATGAACATCATCCAGTTTGCGCTGTCATTCGGGATTGTCATTGTTGCGATTGTCTTCTTTCTGATCGCCTTCTTTGCCGCCGTCACCCGTTTCTACGTCAAGGCTCCTGCTGACCGTTCCTATGTCAAGACCGGCGGTACCAAGCCGAAGGTCGTCGTCAATGGTGGTGATTGGGTCATTCCGGCCTTTCACGAAATCACCTGGGTTGATCTGCGCACCATGGATATTGATATTGAGCGCACCGAAGCGAGTGCGCTCTTAACCGTCGATCCGCAGTATGCCGATATTCGGGCGATCTTTTATATTAAGGTCAATCCGATTGCCGAGGATATTGAGCGGGCGGCCCGCACGATTGGCGGCGGTGAAGTCAATACCGATAGTGTCAAACGGCTGGTCGAAAGCAAACTCGAAGGGGCCTTGCGTGATGTGGCCGCGACCTTCACTCTGATGTCGCTGCACCAGGAGCGCGAGAAGTTTGTCGAGCGGGTGCAAAATCTGGTGCGAGCCGATCTTGCCGAAAATGGGCTGGTGCTCGAATCGGTTTCGATTACGGCCCTGAAGAGTGCCCGCCAGGGGAGTTTTGGTGTAGATGATGTGTTTGGTGCCCAGGTTGCGCGTGCCAATGCCGAAGTCATCCAGAAGGCGCTTAAAGAGCGTAACGAGATTGATCAGCAGACCCAGACCGAAGTCGCGCGCCGCAATGCGACTGCCGAACAGGAGCGCAACGATATTGAGCAGGCGAAACTGATCGAGATTTCCCGCCGCAATTCGGCGGCCGAACAGGAACGTAATGATATCGAGCGCATGACCCAACTCGAAGTTGCCCGCCGCAATGCGCAAGTAGACGAAGAGACCCTGTCCTTGCAACGGAGTCTGGCCCAGGCCCGGGCGACCCAGCAGCGCGAAATCGCGATCCGTGAAGCCGAAGAACGCAGCGCTGCCGAACAGGCGACCTATGAGCAGCAGCGGGCCGCTGAAATGGCCCGCGTAATTAAAGAACGGGCGATTGCCGAGGCCGAGCAAGAGAAGGAGCAGGCGGTCAGTGTGGCCGAGCAGCGCAAGCAGCAGGCGATTGATCTGGCCGCCCAAGAACGCGAACGCGAGGTCAAGCGCAGCGAGGTCTTGCGCCAACAGGCTGTCGAGTTGGCCGATCAAGATCGCCGTATCGCCCTGGCCCGTCAGCAAGCCCTGCAAGAAGCTGCCGAAAAAGAACGCTTGGCGATTGCCGCCGAACGTGAAGCCGCCGAACAGGGCGTCTTTACGGTGCAAGAAACTGCTGCCGCCGAACGCGAGGCCCGCATCCAGATTATTAGCGCCGAACGTGACGCCCAGCGCGAACTGATCCGGAGCAAGAACGAAGTCGAACTCGAAGCCTTTAAACGGGTCAAGGATGCCGAAGCCGAGGCCGAGGCCCTTAATCGCAAAGCCGAAGCCGAGGCGACGGCCGCAATTCGTTTGGCCGAGGCTCGTCGCACCGAGGCGATGGCTTCGACTGATGCCGATAAGTTGCGCGCCGAGGCGGCCCGCGCCGAAGCCGCAGCGGCTGGTCTGGCCGAAGCCGAGGTAATCCAGGCCAAAGCTGCCGCCGCCGCCAAAGAGGCCGAAGCGATTCGTTTGCGTGGCCTGGCCGAGGCCGAAGCGATTCGGGCGCGTGGCTTGGCCGAGGCCGAGGGGCAAGCGGCACTGGCCGAAGCCCTGGCCGCCCATGACGGCGTGGCCCAGCGCCTCGAGTTGGAACGGATGCGTTTAGCCGCTCACACCGAAGTTGGCACCGCCCAGGCCCGTTCAATCGGCGAAGCGCTCGGGGCGATGGACTTCAAACTGTACGGCACCCCCGAAGCCGCCCAGCAGATTCTGCGCCTCATGAGCCTGAGCGATGGCGTTGGAGGGTTGCTTGCGTCGGCTCCGGCCCCCTTGCGTGAATTGGGCGGGCGCCTGCTTGATCGGGTCGTCCCAAGCAATGGGGCCAGCCACGGCCTAGCCAATGGGGCAGAAGCCATCCCTCAAACTGGGCCAAACCTGATCTTGGCCCAGCCCTACCTGGCTGCTGCCACCGCCGCCCTGATCCGCCACCTCAGCCCCGACGAACAAGCCCAATTGAGTCTGCGGGACGGGTTGGCCCGCGCCCTGAGCCGAGCCGACGAGGCGGAACGGAGCGCCTTGTTACGCGCCGAAGGCATGCTCGCCTTGCTCCCCGAATTGGCCGAGCAGCCAGTCGCAAGCGTGATCGGTGGGGTGTAAGTTCGGGGCAGGGCAGGACGCAGCCCGCCCGATTGGGACGGGGCCAACGGGGGTACAGGGTATCCCGCATCACCCGGCAGATGCTTGCCAGCAGGGCGCCGCCCGCCCGATTGGGACGGGGCCAGCCGGAGGGTACAGGGTATCCCGCATCACCCGGCAGATGCTTGCCAGCAGGGCGCCGCCCGCTCGATTGGGACGGGGCCAGCCGGGGGGGTACAGGGTATCCCGCATCACCCGGCAGATGCTTGCCAGCAGGGCGCCGCCCGCTCGATTGGGACGGGGCCAGCGGGGGTACAGGGTACCCCCGTATCACCCGGCAGATGATGATTGGTAGCAGGGCGTAGCCCTGCTACCAATCATCATCTGCCTCACGCCCAACTCGCGTCTGCTCAAGATTATCGCCAATAATGCCCAGCAATTGTGGATTGCCCTGCACCGCATTAAACAGGGTCTGGATCTCGGCATCACTCAGATCGCTAAGGCCCCGGTTTTCACGCAGATAGTCACGCACATCATCGAGCGTAAATTGTCCCAGGACCAACTCGCCGACCACCGGGTTCCAACTGATATCGAAGGTGGGTAGACGCCGTCCGGCCAGCACGACCAGCGTGCCCGGCAGTTGCCCACTACTCACTCGGCTCAGCAGTTCGCTCTGGATCCAGCGGTCGGCCGCATTGGAGACCCAGCGGTCGTGGTCTTGCGAGGTGCGTTCGTAACTATCAAAAAGGAGCAAGGCCCCACTAGTGGCAGCCAGCGGGGCCAGGCAAGCAAAAAAGACCTGGGTCAGCCGATCTTCGATTGCTTGAAGCAAGAGCGGGTTCTCGCTCTGGAAGACGAACGAATTATCTTTGATGATCGTACCGCCGGCCACATCACCAAGTTGCAGATCGCCCAATTGGCTGCCGCTCAGATCAACCAGCGGGCCGGGCGCGGTGCGGCTCGGGGCCGTGATCACCAGGCGTGGCGCGGTTGCCTCGTTGATCGCCACCGTCAGCGGGTTAAAATGCTCTGGGCCAAGGGCATCACGGCAGCGCCGGATGAGGGTTAGCACATCGTAGGCCTGGCCGTCGCTAAAATCAAGCAGCACGTTGGGCACCTGGCGGGCGGTAGCTTCGCTGGCAAACGCTCGTAAGAGCCATGATTTGCCCATGCCGGGGCCACCGGTGACACGGATGATGCGACGGCCGCTCGTGCCAGCGAGGCTGCGGCGGAAGCGATCAAGCTCTAAGAGCCGATCAACAAAAAGCTCGGCCAGCGAGCGGCGCGTCAGCATGTGTTAAATGATATTTTTTTCGAAGTGGGCGGTACCCTGCGTAAAGCGGGTAATGCGGAGTTCGTCAATCGTGATGGTATGGGCCCGTCCGTCAAGCACCTCTTCGGCGATCAACATGCCGGTAGCGGGGGCGTGCATAATGCCGTGACCACTGAAGCCACTTGCATCTACATAGCCGGGCAGGGCGGGGTGACGACCGAGGATCGGGTTATGGTCGGGGGTGATCTCGTAGAGGCCAGCCCAACATTGGCTTTCAGCCAGGCCCGCCTCTTCGAGGATGGGAAAACGGTGCAGACCAACTTCTAACACATGGTCGAGCCACTCCCAATCCACAGTCTGATTAAAGCTGCTCGGCTCGTCGGGGTTCGACTTGCCCATCAAGATACTGGCCCCTTCGTGGCGCAGATAAAAACCACTGCCCACATCAATCGTAAGTGGGATGGGGCCGGGGATTTGCGGAAAGGGTGTGGTCATATAGATGTTGCGCCGGAAGGGGCGAACTGGTACGTCGAGGCCTGCCAGGGCTGCGAGGGTGCCCGCCCACGGCCCGGCCGCATTGATCACTACCTCGCAGGCAATCGGGCCGGTACTGGTCTGGACACCATTGATCTTGCCGCCAATGGTATCGAAGCCGGTGGCGCTAGTGGCACGCAGGATCCGCACGCCCATACGTTGGGCCGCTCGCAAGTAGCCCATCGCAATCCCATACGGATCCACATAGCCGTCATCTGGCCCGAAGGTGGCCCCAACCAGATCATCGGTACGTAGGCGGGGTACAAAACGGGCGGCCTCGGCCGGGGTCAGTAGTTCGACCCGCACGCCCAAACTGCGTTGCAAAGCGACATTGCGCTGATACTCGGCCCAGGTTGTTTCGTCGTTGACCAGGA
Source organism: Oscillochloridaceae bacterium umkhey_bin13 (assembly GCA_048381555.1). Lineage (GTDB taxonomy): Bacteria > Chloroflexota > Chloroflexia > Chloroflexales > Chloroflexaceae > Viridilinea. Next base: position 6,175 of record JBLWKA010000033.1, on the reverse strand, counting down.
ATAGATAACCAACCTGGTGTAGTTCAGCATGCCCACCAACCTCTTGATCGAAGTGGCGCAAGCGTTCGATGCTATAGCGCGAGAGCAGAATATTGGTAGCATTCGAAAACTGGTGCCGTACTCCCGCCGCCGAACGGGCGGTACTCCCACTGACCTCGGCCTCCTCTTTTTCGAGGACGAGCACATCGGTGCAGCCGCGCAAGGCGAGATGATAGGCGATACTTGCTCCGACGACGCCTGCACCGATAATCACAACCTGGGCATGCTGCATCATGATAATGTAACCCCTCTGGGCCAGTCGTACAGGCGCTTCCGTCTGCTTGTTCGTATGATAACCCTGCGATGGGTCTATTATAACAAACCCTGGCCCCGCTGTGCCGCCTGGTCGCTACAAGGGCAGGGCTGTTGCAACGTTGCCCCTTCACTGTTACCTCGATGCGCCCCATTGTCACCCCGAGTATCCTATGGCCCGTCGGCCAGTGGTGCTGAGAGAAACACGCTTTGTTTCTTAGGAGGATGCTATGGCCCGTCGGCCAGTGGTGCTGGGATGACATCCGATATGTCATTAGGAGGATGCTATGGCCCGTCGGCCAGTGGTGGCGAGCGAAACCAGTGCGCTTGCCCTGCGCCCGCCTTGTCACCCCGAACCCTTCGGCAAGCTCAGGGTAAACTCCGTGAGGGGTCTTCGCTGCAGATCAGTGACGATGCCTCACTGCGCTCCACTTCGTTTGGCATGACAATGAGCGTTGCTGCGATCCGTTCGATGTGTTCATGGCGTTTGTTGCTTAGGAGCGCAGCGAGGGTTCTTCACTGCCGATCAGCGAAGATGCCTCACTGCGCTCCGCTCCGTTCGGCATGACAATGGGGAGCGCACCGTTCCGTTCGATGGGTCCGATGTGACCATGGTGTTTGTTGCTTAGGAGCGCAGCGAGGGGTCTGCAGCGAGAATCAGCGGAGATGCCTCACTGTACTGCGCTCGTTCGCCATGGCATACCATGGGTGGAACGGGTGGTGGCTTGGTTCTGCCGGATTGGTTCGGATGGTATGCATGGCGGGCCGAACGGAGTATAATGTGCGGGTTCTGATGGTTGGTTGCCCCGCCTGTATACCGCGTCCGCTCAAGGAGGCTTTATGCGCGCCGATTCCGCGCCCGCAGCCCCGCCCCTCTCGGCTCAGAGTCGCCGCCCCATTCTGACGGTCTTGTTCGTAGGTGTGTTTATGGCCGCGCTGGATACAGCCGTGGTTGCGCCTGCGATTCCGGCCTTACGGCTGGCGTTCGGGGTAGACAACAGCCAGATTGGGATGTTGACGATTGTTTTTAGTCTCTTCACGCTCAGCAGTACAACTCTGATGGCGGCGATGGGTGATCGCTATGGCCGTCGTCCGATCTTTCTGGCCTGCGTGTTTGGTTTTGCGGCCAGTTCTTTGCTGATCGCGTTGGCTCCCACCTTTACCATCGTTTTGATCGGGCGGGCGATTCAGGGTTTTTGCGCCGGTGGCGTGACGCCGCTGGCGAGTGCTATGGTTGGCGATATTTTTCCGCCTGCCGAACGGGGCAAAGCGCTGGGCATGCTCGGGGCAACCTTTGGCATGGCTTTTTTGCTTGGCCCGGTGGTTGCGGCGCTGATCCTGACCGTGCTGGGCTGGCAGTGGATCTTTCTGCTCAATCTACCGGTTGCCGCCGTGGTGATCTGGCTGGGCTGGCGCAATCTACCCGCTACCCGCGCTGAAGGGCCGCCTGATCCGCTAGATTGGGCCGGTATTGGCCTGATCGCCCTGAGTTTGAGTGCGCTGGTGTTGGGCATCAACCGGGTGCTCGATACAGCCCTGGGCATGACGCTCTGGCCCTGGCTGTTGGCGCTGGCGGCGCTCTGTATTCCGGCCCTGATTGCCGTCGAACGCCGTGCCGCCCGTCCGGTGGTCCCCTTGCACCTGTTTGCCAACCGCCAACTGGCCCTGACCTATCTGCTGTGTGCGGGGGCGGGTTTTGGCATGGGGAGTGTGGTGTTCATCAGTTCGGTGGCGGTCGCCGGGCTGGGGATCGCGCCCGAACAGGCGGGTATGCTGCTTATTCCGCTGGTGTTGGCATCGACCGCTGGCTCGATGATCTTCGGGCGCTTGCTAAACAGTATTGGCTCGCGCATCGTGATGCTGATCGGCTTTAGTACGCTGGCCCTTGGCTCGTTGCTGCTGACCTTCACCGGGGCCGCGCTGGGGCTCTGGATCTTTTTACCCGCTTCGATGCTGATCGGTCTTGGTGTTGGGATTGTGGTTGGCGGCACGCTGCGCACGATTGTCTTGAACGAAGTTTCGTTCGAGGAGCGCGGTGCAGCCCAAGGTTTGGTCAATGTGGGGATCAGTGTCGGCAACCTATTGGTGGTGGCCGTGCTTGGGGTGCTGGCCGATGCGGCCGGCGGTGGCATGACCGGACTGGGTGTGGCCTACATGTCGGCGGCGGCGCTGATGGCCCTGATGACCGTGCTGAGCCTGGGCCTCAAGCCGTTGCACGAAGAACAGATGGCCCTCGCTACTTCCACTGATTGAGGGAGATGTAGAGATGTGGAGGTGTGGAGGCGCCTCAACACCTCAACACCTCAACAGCATCACAGTTCGACCGGGCCTAATTCGGCTTCGAGCCGTTGCACGACGGTACGCAGCACCTTGGTGCGCCCATAGCGTTTATCTTCGGCTTCAACCACCGTCCAGGGCGCGGCGGGGGTCGAACTTCGCAGCAGCATTTCGTCCACGGCGGCCTCGTAGTGCGGCCATTTCTCGCGGTTGCGCCAATCTTCGTCGGTCAGTTTCCAGGCTTTATAAGGCACATTCTGGCGCGCCTCGAAGCGCCGCAACTGTTCTTCGGGGCTAATATGCAGCCAGAATTTGCAGATAATCGTGCCAAAGTCTACCAGTTGCCGCTCGAACTCGTTGATCTCGGCGTAGGCTCGGCTCCAGGCGGCGGGTGTTGCAAAACCCTCGACCCGTTCGACCAGCACCCGCCCGTACCACGAGCGGTCGAAGATCGCAAGTTGGCCCTGTGGCGGCAAGCGTCGCCAGAAGCGGTAGAGGTAATGGCGGATTTTGTCGTCACCGGTGGGGGCGGCAATGGCGTGGACGATATAACTGCGCGGGTCAATTTCGGCGGTCAGGCGTTGGATGGCACCGCCCTTGCCAGCGGCGTCCCAGCCCTCGAAAATAAGTATGGCTGAGCGTTTCTGGTGATAGAGTTGCAGGCCCAGCAGGTGCAGTTGGGCCTGTAACCGCTTGAGTTGTTGGCTGTAGCCTTTTTCGTCCACGCGCACACTCAGATCAACCCGGCGCAAGATATGGGCGGCCTCGGGGCGAGTGGCGGGGGGGGCTTCAGGCAGTGGTGTGGCGGCTGGGGTGAGCAGATCGGCCTGGGCGCGGGCGCGGAAGGCGGCTCCGGCTGCATCGAGGCCATCAGCATAGGTGGCATCGTCCACCGGCACAATCGCCCGCCCCACCCGGGCCTCTAGCGCACTCAGCACGGTCGAAAGCACGGCCACCCGGGCGTAGTATTTGTCGGTGGCTGGAATAACGTGCCAGGGGGCGTAGGGCATTCCGGTGCGGGCAATCAGATCCTCGACGGCGGCGGCATACGCCTCGTACTGGTGATGCTGGGCCCGATCCTCATCCGTGACCTGGTAGGCGGTCAGCTTATTGCCAAGCAGGGCCTTAAAGCGGCGGCCTTGCTCTTTGCGACTAATATGCAGCCAGAACTTGACGATCACCGCGCCATCATCGGCCAGTTGGCGCTCGAAGGCGACGGCATCTTCGCAGCGCTGCCGCCAATGTTGGGAATCGGGGTGGTGGCTGGTGCGCTCAGCCAGCATTTCGCGGTACCACGAGCGATCAAAGATCGCGATCTCGCCATAGCTGGGCAGTTTGAGCCAGAAGCGGTAGAGCCAGGGGTACTGGCGTTCGTAGGTGCGCGGTGACGTGATCGAATGCACCCGCAGCCCACGCGGATCGAGGCGACGGATGAGCATGGCGATCGTGCGCGCCTTGGCCGTCCCAGCCCAGCCTTCGAAGGCGATCAAGACCGGGACGCGAGCCTGGATGATCGCCTGCTCCATATCGTAGAGCCGGGCCTGCAACTGCGGCATGCGCTCGTCGTACTCGCGCCGTGTCAGGTTAACATCAAGATCTATCTGGTTGAGCATGGTCGCTATTGTAGCATTTATACCATTTTGGATTTTAGCTTTTGGATTTTGGATTGCCACGAGGCTTAGTCGTCTGGGAACTACGTTTTGTGCTATCCCCGTGCCATCCCCGAATGGTAACCACGAATACACGAATACGCGAATACCGCACGGCAATGCCTTAAACGTATTTACCAGACTACTTTAGGCTACACTCTGCGAGGGCGCTTGCGCTACCCCGCTTAGACCCCTCACTGCGTTCGGAGTGACAGGGTGGGCAGCGGGGTGACAGGGTGGGCAGCGGGGTGACAGGGTGGGCAGCGGGGTGACAGGGTGGGCAGCGGGGTGACAGGGCGGGCAGTGGGGTGACAGGGTGGGCTGTGTAACCATCTACGCTCCACGCTCCACGTTCTACGTTCTACGTTCTACGCTCTCCGCTCTCCGTTCTACGCTCTCCGTTCTACGCTCTACGTTCTACGCTCTCCGCTCTACGTTCTACGTTCTACGCTCTACGTTCTACGTTCTACGTTTTACGTTCTACGTTCTACGCTGCAAGCCCCAGAGTGCGCCCAGGGCCATGATCAGGCCGACCACTTGCCCCGAGCGCCAGCCTCCAGGGAGCAGCAACGCATCGGCGCGCAGCGGCTCGATCAGCAGCATAGCGAGGCCGTTGATCAGCAGCAAGCGCATGAGCGGCACACCGGCAGGGGCGTTCTGGCTACGGGCCATGATCACCCAGGCCACGAGCGCAGCACCGACATAGAGCAGTTGTGTTGGGTGGCGCATGGCGCCGTGCAAGGGGATACCCCAAGCCAGATTGGTCGGCGCACCGAAGATCTCGCCGCTCAGCAACGCACCAAGGCTTGCTAGGGCTAACGGTGCGGGCAAGGCCAGTGCGGCCGCATCGGCGAGGGCCAGCGGGTCTGCTTTGCGACGGCGCGCCCAGAGCCACCCCGCCAGTGCGCCACCGAGCAGCGCGCCGGGCCAGGCCAGATCGGCAATCCGCAAGGCCCAGAACAGGCTCGGCGTGGCGGCGTACAGATCGAGTGAATGCACCCCATACCAGAGCCGTGCGCCGATACCTGCGCCAAGCAGAGCGGGCAAACCACAGGCGGAAGCGTGGGCGTTTAACGCGTCACCGCCGCGTTTGCGCGCAGTCCGTTCAAACTGCCAGAGCCAGATATTGATTGCGATCAGCAAGGCCAAGCCGCCACTACTGAGGCGCAAAGGGCCAAGTTCAAGCAATGGGTACATCTTATGGTTCCGCGAGCAAGGCTTCGACGGTGCCAGCGATTACCCGATGGCTGATCGGCCCCTTATAGATCGAACGCACAAGCCCATTGCGATCAATGAAGAAGCTGGCCGGCAGGGCATTAACCTGGTAGGCAAAGCCAACCTGGCCATAGGGATCAAGCAGGGCCATAAAATTGAGTTGATGCTCGGCCATAAAGCCTGCTGCAACAGGGCCAGGTTCGCCCTGATTGACGGCCAAGACCACAAACCCCTCGGGGCCATAGCGGTCGTAGGCAGCCTGAATCGCGGGCATTTCGGCCCGGCAGGGTGGGCACCACGAGGCCCATAGGTTGACAAGCACAACCTGACCGCGTAGATCGGCCAGATCAACAAACTCGCCACTGGTATTCTCGAGCCGAAACCCGGGGGCAAGGTTACCAACCCGCGGGGCAGGTGTGGCCTCGGGCGGGGGGGCGGCGGGCGCGGTTGGGGCGGCGACCGGGGTCGGTTGTTCGCGCCCCAGGCCGATCAAGACCAGGCCGAACACAGCAACTAGGCCGATCAAGGCCAGCCACATGCGGCGAGGCGGTGTGGGTGAGGTTTGCATCACGGGATAGTATACCCGATGTGGGAGGGGGTGGACGGGATCGTTGATATGGGAATGTAGGGCCGAAGCATTCGCCACCGGCTGATCGGTCAGGACACGCAGATCGGATGGCGAATGCTTCGGCCCTACGTGTCGCCACCGGGGATCGTATGGCGCAATGCGCGACGGGATACCA